>NZ_JBALWD010000039.1:0-33916 GCF_036960985.1 Sneathiella sp.
CCGACGCATTCCCCCATTGCACAACATTGCTCACTGCCGGAAGGCTTTGGCAGTAGGTATCGAATTCATCTCGTGTCATGCAGCCGCCCTCATCTTGATTTTTACCACCAGCGTTATTATGCCACACTTGAAGCGCGGAAGAAGCTAAGCCATATTCCCCGTCAAGCACCATAAAATATAGAAAGCGCGTTATGTTTGTCGTTGCGGCCCTTTATAAATTTGTCGCCTTACCTGATTATAAGGAATTGCAGCCTGTACTGCTAACCCTTTGTAAGGAAAATGATATTCAGGGAACTCTGCTATTGGCGGAGGAAGGAATTAATGGCACCGTGTCCGGAACGCGGGAGGCCATCGACAAGCTCCTCGCCTTTTTAAAGGCCGACGAACGATTCGCCAATTTGCAGCATAAAGAATCCGTCAACGCGCAACAGCCATTCTACAGGATGAAAGTCCGCCTTAAAAAAGAAATTGTAACTTTGGGCGCCCCCGGTGTCGATCCCCGTCATACGGTCGGTAATTACGTCAAACCCAAAGACTGGAATGCCCTGACCGCAGACCCGGATGTGGTGCTGATCGATACGCGTAATGATTACGAAGTCGAAGTTGGCACCTTCAAAGGGGCAATCAACCCCGAGACCAAGACCTTTCGCGAGTTTACGCAATTTGTCGACGAGAAGCTGGATCATGACACGCACAAGAAAGTCGCCATGTTCTGTACAGGCGGCATTCGCTGTGAAAAATCCACCTCTTATTTATTGTCGCAGGGATTTGACGAAGTTTATCATCTGGAAGGCGGTATCTTGCAATATCTGGAAGATGTGCCAAAGGAAGACAGCACCTGGGAAGGTGAATGTTTTGTCTTTGATCAACGGGTCACCGTCGATCATGACCTGCAAAAAGGATCCTACGATCAATGCTACGCCTGCCGCTATCCGATCACCGAGGCGGACAAGGGATCTGAGCTTTATGAAAAAGGCGTTTCCTGCCCGCGCTGTCATGACAGTCTGACCGACGATCAACAACGCCGGTTTACCGAGCGGCAGAAGCAAATCGAGCTGGCTGCCGCCCGCAATGAAATTCATATTGGCAGTAAAGACTGACCTTGGACACTCCTCTATTATTTGAGGAAGCGGCGACGTTCTATTTCCAGAATTTCATCATCGGCCCTCGGCAAACTCCGCATAATATCCCGCCGGTTTACGCCAATATCCTTTAACGTCCGGTCGCTCGCCTGCCACAATAGAATCTGGGTTGCGCGCGCCCGCCGCCAAAGCCGAAATCTATGGGCCACTGTTCCAAATAAGGCCAAAAACGAGGTGTTTTTCGCATCCTCACGTTTTCCTGGTGGATTGGAAATTACGCAACAGGTATTCTGTAATGTATCGGACATGGTGCTTCTCCATTTCTTGAATAAATCCGCTGTCTCTCCTTTAATAATTGGGGAGGATGATAATTCAATCAAACGAATTAATTTGACTCTATTGATCAGTTTTTCTAAATTATCCCCATGACCATACAACCTGATCTAAAAAAACAGCCCCATTTGCCGTCGCTGGAAATAGATGTCCTGAAAACCTTTGTCGCGATTATTGAAACCGGCAGTTTTTCAAAGGCCGCCGAACAGGTATTTCGCAGCCCCTCTGCTGTCTCCATGCAAATCAAAAAGCTGGAAGCAGTGCTTGACCGACCGCTCTTTCAACGGGACACGCGCTCCCTGACCATCACGTCAGACGGGGAGATGCTGTTAAGTTACGCCCGTCGCATCCTGTCGTTAAATGATGAGATCGTCAGTCATTTCACCTTACCGGACATGAGCGGTACGGTGCGGCTAGGCGCGGCCGAGGACTATGGCGCCCGGCTGCTGCCGGTCATCCTTCAGCGGTTCGCCAAAAGCCATCCGAACATTGCCGTTAATGTGGTCATGGAAAGCGCCAATGCTATGATGAAAAGTCTGGACGAGGGCCGCCTTGATGTGGTGATGATCACCACCTCCCATCGCCAGGCCCTGACGCCCGGGGCCAAAATTTTACTGGAAGAAAAACTGGCCTGGGTCGGATTGAAAGGTGGATGCGCCTATGACCGCGTTCCCCTGCCGGTCTCCCTGTGGGAAAAAGGCTGCGCCTGGCGGGACACGGCGGTTGGCGCGCTTGAGGCCTCGGGCCGGGAATATCGCGTTGCCTATCAAAGCGGACAGACACAGGCCCAGCGCGCTGCCATCCTTGCGGATCTGGCCATTGCGCCCTTCGCCGCCTCGCTGATCGAGCCGCCATTGGTCAAGCTGGGGGCTGAACATAACTTACCGGAGCTGGATAATTATCAGGTCCGGCTGTTGGCAAATCCTGCTCTTGATCCGCCAGCGCAAGCGGTTTTTAATCATGTGGTCGCCTGTTTCGAGGCCTTCAAGGCCGGCGAACTGGAATGTATCCCCGGGTAAAACCGCCACCTCACACGTCTTATTCGACTCAGGCGCCGCCGATCTGGTTCAGCTTGGCAAGTTTGCCGAAGGACGCCGCGGATTTAAAGCTTTCAAACGAGCCGCTTTTCATGATTTCGGCCATGGAATCAACCATCGCCCCGTAAGCCACCCTTGATAACGCCGATCCGGCACTGACCCGCGTCACACCGGCGTCCTGTAGTTCCTCCATGGTCACATCGGGGAGGCCGATGCCGGCCACCACATTCACCGGTTTCGACACCGCGTTGCAGACATGGCGAATAGCGTCCAGATCCGGCAGACCCGGCGCATAGAGCACATTGGCCCCGACCCGCTCATACCCTTGAAGCCGGGCCAAGGTATCGTCCAGATCAGCGCGGCCATGCAGATAATTCTCGGCGCGCGCCGTCAGCATAAAAGGTCTGTCCAGCCCCTTTACAACCTCCACCGCGGCGGCGATGCGCTCGATGGCAAACTCCTTGTCATACAGCGGATTATCGGGATCACTGGTGGTATCTTCGATGGTGCATCCGGCAAGCCCGATGTCGGCGGCCATAGCCACGGTTTTTGCCACCTCTTCGGGGGAATCGCCATAGCCGTTTTCCAGATCCGCACTGACCGGCAGCGAGGTTGCCGATATAATCTCGGCGGCATGGGCCAGAACCTCATCGCGCATCACATCACCAATGGCCAACCCCTTACCGCGAGAGAAGGAATATCCGGCACTGGTCGTCGCCAACGCCTCCGCCCCCAAGGCTTTCAGCATTTTCGCCGATCCCACATCCCATGGATTGGGCAAAAAGAACGCCGTCCCGCGCCCATGCAACGCCTCAAACGCCGTCGCCTTTTCAACAATATCCGACATGCTTATTTTCCTCTCGCATATTTGTTCATGTTTTGTTCATTATGAAGCGAAACAAAAACACGCACAAGAGAAAATGCGGCTGGAAATTTGGTTTTTAGGAGAGTGCCAGACCAGGACATTCATGTTCTGAAGCTGTTCGCTACTTTCTCCTCCTCTCAAGTAGCTAGCGTGTATCTGGAAACCGTACGTCTTCGATCCGTAACCAACAAAAGCCGGAACCATGAGGATCAAAATAGATGTAGGTGCTTTTTATAAATGTTCGACCATTTCGCACTTTCTTGAAAATCAGTTCCAATTCCTTGCCTTTAACATTGATTTTTGCTCGGCGAATGGTTGTTTTTTTCTCACCAGTGTCTGCGACTTCTTCCTTCTGACGTTCACCGTTGGTGCGGCGAAGAAGCAATATACTCTTATCAGCCGGCTCATAATTATAAATTCCATCAATCATGATCGCCGGAATTACATGGTCCAGTGAAATAAATTCTGAATAAGGCTCTGAAACTATGGGTATATTTCTCGCAAAGCTCCCCATAAATGGCATACCTGGATCCGGCATAGGCGTTTTAAGGGGGCCTTTAAATTCACCGGGGACATCAAAAGCAAAAATGGGCTCTTCAATATCATCGAAATTAGCGTTACCGACCCAAGAACCACGAAATACTTCAAGTGGAATACATGCTAACTTCGCACTTTCGAAATACAACCCTCCGTCAGAGCGTGGGGCCAGATATCCGCCTCTAAACCAACCGAACTCATCCTCCAAGCTTGGCAATGTTCCAATTTCCGTCGGTTTGATCTCATAGGATAAAACCTTTACCTCTGCATCGTCCCGCGTGTAGTAGCTGCGGGCACCGAATACCTTCATCAGTTGCGGATCCTCAAAGTTGTCTACGAGTGCTGTCATGGGCAAGAAATCTTTAGGCACAACGTTGCCCACCTCACCAGCTTGCATCGCGTCTTTAATTTCCCTGCAGACTTTTGGAATTATGCTCATCACTGCGCGACCATCTTTCAGGTGAGCGCCGGTAGAAAGGTCCCGTTCCCGATAAGTAAAGGGCCGTTGCTTGAAAATATACTGAAAGGGTTCTCCCTGACTTTTCTCAAAACAAGGTATCGTCCGATCAATCTCAATAATCTCATCGCCGACTTGCAGCTTGATGGCCACATCAAACATCGGGGTCTGACCAGAGAATAGCTTGTAATAGTCCCACGCCCAGGATCCGCCCCATATACCAACAATCAGGATAATCGGCAGCATCCACCATCTAAACCGCAGGCGGCGTTTGAGCTGAAGGGTTTCTTCGGGCATGGGTTTGGTTCTTTCTATGAATGCGACAGGGCAATGCCGCTCAAAAATCTCTTTTTAAGATAGAAAGAAACTCTTACATACTCGTTAATAGAGAATTTTCAGGTGGAAAATGCTAGCTTGTCAGGCCGCGGCGGTAGAGGTCGATGGCCAGGTCGTCGATTTGTTTTTGTTCGGCCCGCTGCTCGGCGAGATGGGCGCGTTTGTCGCGGACGTCGAGGGCGACTTCGTATTTCTTCAATTCGCGATAACAGAAAGACACCTCGTCTTTCAAAGTGATAATCTTCTGCGAAATTTCGGAGATGCTGTTCTGCATGTTTTCCAGACGCTCCTTGGCGACGGCAGCATAGTTGGAATAAGCGAAGTTAATATTAGGGTCGTTGGCGGCGATTTCCTGCTCGCGCTGTTGCTCTTCCAACAAGTCGGCACGCTGCGCCATAAAACTGTCGCGCATTTGTTCCATATCTGTCAGTTCCCGGCGTTTTTCGTCGAGCTTCCATTTATGCAGACGGATGAGATTATTGAGACCCTTCATATGCTATGCCGTTTCCAGTTGCGGAACCGTGTCCAGTATGTCGGCCAGTTGCGCATAGCAATCAGCAAGGCTGGTTCGGTCGATTTTTTGCTGGCTCATAAAAGTTTCCAACAACGGCTGATAATGAATGGCTTCGTCGACCAGGGGGTCCGTGCCCTTGCGGTAGGCACCAAGACGGATCATTTCGGCCATATCCTCAAAAGTCGACAGATATTGTTTGGCTTTGGTGATGATCTGGTTTTCCGCGTCCGTATTACAGCCGGGCATGGTTCTGGAGATAGATTTCAGGACATTGACGGCCGGATAGCGACCGCGTTCGGCTATTTGCCGTTCCATGACGATATGACCATCGAGAATACCGCGCACCGCATCGGCTACCGGTTCGTTATGATCATCGCCTTCCACCAGCACGGTAAACAGACCGGTGATGGTGCCTTTACCGGCGCCGGGCCCTGCCCGTTCCAGTAATTTCGGCAGTTCGCTGAACACAGTGGGTGTATAGCCTTTGGTTGCCGGTGGCTCGCCGCCGGACAGGCCAATATCGCGCTGGGCCATGGCAAAGCGGGTGACACTATCCATCAGGCACAGCACATCCTGGTCCTGATCGCGGAAATATTCCGCCAGGGACAAGGTTAAATAAGCCGCTTGACGGCGCATAAGAGCGCTTTCATCAGAGGTGGCGACAACCACGACACTGCGTTTCAAACCTTCATCGCCCAGATCGTCTTCAATAAATTCCTGAACTTCCCGTCCGCGCTCGCCAATCAGGCCGATGACGTTGACATCTGCCTCTGTATTACGGGCGAGCATGGAGAAGAGAACGGACTTGCCGACACCGGAGCCGGAAAAGATACCCATACGCTGACCGCGGCAACAGCTGACAAAAGAATTCAGGGCGCGAACGCCGAGATCAATTTTTCCCCCTACCCGCTGACGGGCATGGGCGGGCGGCGGGACATTTCTAAAAGGAACGGGAACTTTACCCTGGCGCAGCGGCGGGCCACCATCAATGGGTTCGCCCATGGCGTTTACGACCCGGCCAAGCCAGGTTTCATCGGGGTAGATTACGGGATCCTGTTCGGCAATCTCGGCCTTACAGCCAATACCAATGCCTTCCAGCGCCGCAAACGGCATGAGAAGACTGCGGTCATTGCGAAAGCCGACAACCTCGCATTTAACTTTTCCCATATCGCGGGTCCGCACGTTCACTCGACTGCCAATACTTAATTGACGCTGGATTCCGCCCACTTCCACCAGCAATCCCTGGATGGCGACGACGCGTCCGTAATATTGAATGGAGGGGACCCGCTTGATTTCAGAAATAAGGCTTTGCACTTATAAAGGACTCCGTACCGCGATTAATAGTTACTCGTGCTCTTTGATAATGTTCATTGTGAACAGGATCATTTAACGTTTAGTAAACACAGAAAAATTAAAGTTAATGAAGATAGTTAATTTTTGTATTGAGCTTTAACCATTTGTTAAGTTAAGTTGTTAATAATATTCGGGTACAGGAGGTCCAGCTTATGCGGGTTTTATTGATAGAAGATGATAGTTCCATGGCCAGAGGCATCGAATTGATGCTCAACGCCGAAGGGTTAAATGTTTACACCACAGATCTCGGCGAAGAAGGCGTAGATCTAGGTAAACTCTACGATTATGACATTATCATACTGGATTTGGGCTTGCCCGATATGTCCGGATATGACGTGTTGAAGAAGTTGCGTACAGCGAAAGTAACCACACCTATTTTAATTCTGTCCGGCATGTCCGAGCCAGATGATAAAGTGAAAGGTTTGGGCTTTGGTGCTGATGATTATTTAACGAAGCCTTTTAACAAAGATGAACTTGTCGCTCGAATTCATGCGATTGTTCGCCGCTCGAAAGGCCATGCACAATCCACCATCGAAACCGGAAAATTGACCGTCAACCTTGATTCTAAATCAGTTGAGGTCAGTGGCCAACGCCTGCATCTGACAGGTAAGGAATATGGGATGCTGGAACTGTTGAGCCTGCGTAAGGGCACAACATTGACGAAAGAAATGTTCCTCAATCACCTCTATGGAGGGATGGACGAACCTGAGCTGAAAATTATTGACGTCTTCGTTTGCAAACTGCGCAAGAAACTGGCCGCAGCCACTGCAGGGGACAACTATATCGAAACAGTCTGGGGCCGCGGCTATGTGCTTCGGGATCCGGAAGTCGGAACAATGGTCCAGGCAAAAGCCAGCTAAGGCATCATTGAACCAACCAATTTAACGACGGCGGTATTTTCGGATACCGCCGTTTTTTTATGGATATATCGGATCGTTGTTTTTATTTATATGGAATTTTTATCAATAACCCTTATTAATAGAATATTCGTATAAATAATTCTCGATATCCGGAAACCTCAGTTAGTCCGCGGCCCCCCAATAGAAACGGGGCGCGTCTTCCGAAGATGACACGCCCCTGAATTTATCAATGCTGTAAGGGACGTTTATCCCGTTGCCGCCATCAGGCCGCCAGTGGCAGATGAATAGACACCTCGTAACCCGTCAACGGGTTTAAAGCTGTCACAAATACCCAGAACCGTCTCGGCACCACCCAGGAAAAGCGCGCCATCTTTAGCCAGAATATTATGGATCTGGTCGAGAACCTTCGCCTTTGTTTCCTGATCAAAGTAAATCAGAACGTTGCGGCAGAACACCACATCAAAATTACCCAAATCAGCCAGGCTTTCCAGAAGGTTTTTATTCTGGAACTTGACCATTGCGCGGATTGCACTGTCAATTTGCCAGATCTCCCCGGTTTGCTGAAAATATTTGACCAAAAGTTGAATGGGTAAACCGCGCTGGACCTCAAACTGTGAGTAGAGACCGGCTTTGGCTTTTTCCAGAACTTCGTCGGATATATCCGTGGCCATGATCTCAACCCGCCAACCGGCCATATTCGCCGCCTGTTCGGAAAGCAACATGGCGAGGGAGTATGGCTCCTGTCCCGTGGAACAGGCGGCATTTAGAATGCGCAAGGATTTTTTTCCGGCCCGGGCTTCCAGTAATTTGGGAAGCACCGATTCTTTAAAAATATCAAACGGCTTGTTATCGCGGAAAAAGAAAGTTTCGTTGGTCGTCATCGCCTCGGTGATTTCCGAAAGCAAGCGCTCATCGCGATTCCGCCGGATCTCCTCTGCAAGGTCTTCAAGGCTATCCAGTCCGCGGCGACGAGCCAGAGGCACGAGGCGACTTTCAAGCAAATAGATTTTTTCTTCCGTCAGGACGAGGCCTGATCGCTGATGAACGATGTCACCAAAAAGTTGGAAGTCCTGGCTGTTCATGCGGGCCTCCCTAGAAGATATCCTTCAATCGTTGCAGAAATTCTCAGCAACGGGACAACAGAATTACAGACACCGGCGTTGGCAACCGCCCCCGGCATTCCCCAAACCACACTTGTTTCTTCATCTTGACCAATCACGATTGCATTTGCCTCCGCAAGTTTTTGACAACCACTAAGTCCGTCATGTCCCATTCCTGTCAGAATAACTGTTAATACACGGTTATTGTAAACAGACAGTAAACTTCGCAGCATCGGGTCAACAGATGGCCGGCAGAAATTTTCTGGCGGCTCCTGATTCAACCGTATGACGGTATCAATTCCTTCACGCTGAATAGTCATATGCCAGTCGCCCGGGGCCACATAGGCCCGGCCATCGACAATTTTTTCACCGTCTTTCGCTTCGACAACTTCCTTGTCGTAAATTTTATTCAGATGCTCTGCGAGCAACGCCGTAAAGGTGGCTGGCATATGCTGGGTAATAACAATCGGCAGATTGGTTTTACCCTTCAATTGTTCAAACAGCTGGAACAACGCCTGCGGCCCCCCCGTAGACGAGCCAATGGCGATAATTTGCGGCGCCAAAACAGGGCCTGTTGCGCGCAGGACAATCGGCGCCTTCGCACCAGTCAGCTTCGCCAAGCCTTGGAGATTAGACGGTTGCACGGAGGTTGGCCGCAAGACGGGTTTGTCGACCGTTTCTTTACGGCCGCGCCGCGCCGCGCCCAGAACCCGGACTTTCTCGGTCAAGCCGTGCTGAAATGCATCTTTTTCATCATTGACCCGGGTTGATTCAGGTTTTGCGATGTAATCAGCTGCCCCAATCGACAATGCCCGCAAACTGACATCGGCATTCCGCCGGGTCAAAGTCGACGCCATTATCACTTGTAGATCGGGATCCATGGCAATGAGTTTCGGTAATGCGGTCATGCCGTCCATTTCCGGCATTTCAATATCAAGGATAATAATCTCGGGCTGGAATTTCTCACATTCCCGAAGCGCGGCGACGCCGTTATTGGCGCTCGCGACAACCTGAATGTCGTCTTCCATATTCAGCCATCTTGTCAAAAACCCGCGGATCACCGCCGAGTCGTCAACGACCATAACGCGATAGGGATCTCGCGCCATAGATGCCGGATCCAAAGATCTGTTGAGTTGCCTCACTTAGAGCACTCCTACTTGCGAGAATTTCGCCTCGATAATTGCCCGATCGAAAGGCTTCATGATATATTCATTGGCCCCCGCGGAGATGGCCTCACGAATATGGGCCATGTCATTTTCCGTTGTACAGAAAATCACCACCGGCTCCTCGCCGCCCTGCTCTTGTCGTAGGTTACGCAGGAAATCAATACCGTTCATAACCGGCATATTCCAATCGAGCAGAATAACGTCCGGCATATTTTCATTACAGGCATCGAGGGCGCATTTTCCATCTTCGGCTTCTGTGATACCGAACTTTAAATCTTCCAAGATTTTTCTCGCGACCATTCGAACTACTTTAGAATCATCGACTATCAAACATGAAGGCATAAATATTCTCCGGTTTTGCTATGCAGCAATTTCAGAATTTCCTGCGAAATTCAGCAGGCGATCAATCTGTAAAATAACCAATAATTTATCTTCCAGACGGTGGATACCAGCCGATACTTCGCGCCACCGGGCGTCCAGTGTGACCGGGTTTTGCTGCAAGTCGTCCGGATTGAGTTCCAGCACCTCACCAACATTGTCGATGAGCAGACTATAAGGCTCTCCTTGGCTTTCGACGACGACGCTCATGCCGTTCTCGCCCTCCGGCAGTTCCGGCAAGCCCAGCCGTTTGCGTACATCAATCGCCGTAACGATCCTTCCACGCAAATTCAGGACACCGGCAACTTCCGGTGAGGCCAATGGTACTTTTGTCAGGCTTAGATTTCGCAATACATCATGCACTTCCAAAACGGGGATACCAAAAAGCTGGTCGGCAACCCGGACCGTTACATATTCTTGTAATTCTTCGTTACTCATCCTGCGGCTCCACCTGTTCCTAGTGTTTGTGAGAGAACAGTCATAAGGCTGTCCCGATCAAATTTGGCGACATAGTCTGTAAATCCAACATCCCGGCCCCGATCAAAATCTTGTTGTCGGGTATGAGAGGATAAGGCGACAATTGGCGTTTCTTTCCACCTGTCATCGCGTTTTACCTGTTCGGCAAATTCGAATCCGTCCATTTCAGGCATTTCAACATCGCTGATAATGATGTCGTAAGAGACGCCTTTATCTCGTAATTTCAGGGCATCTGCGCCGTTTTCTGCAGTACTGACTTCATATCCGGCTGCCGAGAGCAAGGGCACCAACATGTTACGGAAAAACGGGCTGTCATCGACCAGCAGAATTTTCTGCTTTACAGCCTCTTCTCCGAAAGGACGAGAAGTGCCCGCATCGAACCAGTTGCCGAAGCATTCTTTCAGATAATAGGCAACATCGATTAAATCCGTTGCTTTGTCGCGCACAACAGCGCTTCCAATAAGGCCTTCTTTTGAAGACGTCATTTCAACATTCAACCGGTCTTCGACAATATCAACGATTTCGTCGACAATCAGGCCCATGGTCCGATCTTCATCACTGAACACCAGAACTGGTTGACGTCCGGTTTCGGCGATTTTCGTCGTCTCATCGATAACCGTCAACGGCATCAACTGATCGCGATACTGGACCACCATCTTGCCATCGGCAGTCTCGATGGTTTCAACATCTATTTCTTCCAAGCGAGCAATCAGCGAAAGCGGTACCGCTTTTGGCTCTTCGCCGCCGGCACGGAAAACCAGCAAGGCTGTCTTGGCTTCCAAATTGGAGGCAAGGCTTTCTTCTTCATTGATTTTATGTTCCGCACCCACGACTGCTTCGCCGGATGTCGCTGCGATGCCGTTTGGATCGAGGATCATGATGACGCTGCCATCCCCCAGAATGGTATTGCCTGAGAAAATAGACAGCCGCTTGAGTATGGGGGCAACGGGTTTGACGACAATTTCTTCTGTATCAAAAACTCGATCGACAACAATACCGAAGGTATAATCCCCGACTTGTGAGACCACAACAAACTCTTCTGGTCCCTTAATTTCGCTTTTGTCCGCAACTTCATCTGCAGCTGTTTCCAACCTCAGGATATCGTTGAGATGGACAAGCGGCAGAAGGTGATCTCGCAAGCGTAGAACGGGCGAGTCATTGACCATCTCGATGGTATTGTCGGCATCCGGGTCGGTTGAGGCACGAACCAGCTCGACTACACTTGTTTGCGGAATGGCAAACCGTTCGCTGCAACATTCAACAATCAACGCAGACACAATAGCCAAGGTCAGCGGGATCTTGATGGTAAAAGTTGACCCTTTGCCTTCCTCGGATGTTAGAGCAATGGTGCCCCCAATTTTCTCAATATTGGAACGGACAACATCCATACCGACGCCACGGCCGGATACATTCGTCACATGCTCAGCCGTGGAAAATCCGGGACGCATTATAAAGTTCTGGACTTGTTGGTTCGTCATGGCGTCCAGTTCGGCTTCCGTCGCTAAACCATTTTCGAGAACCTTCTTCTTGATTTTTTCCGCGTTCAAACCGCGACCATCGTCATTGATGGTAATAATAATGTGTCCACCTTCATGGTAAGCGTCGAGCACGATCTTACCGATTTCCTTTTTGCCAGAGGCAAGGCGGTCCGCTGGAATTTCCAGGCCATGATCTGCTGAGTTCCGGATCATATGCGTCAGCGGATCCTTGATCAGTTCCAGAACCTGGCGGTCCAATTCTGTTTCCGCCCCATGCATAACCAGATCAATTTTCTTTTCCAGTTCATGGCTGAGGTCACGCACAATGCGGGGGAGCTTGGACCAGGCATTGCCGATAGGCTGCATGCGGGTCTTCATCAACCCTTCCTGCAGTTCCGTAGTTACATGGCTGAGCCGCTGCAACGGAACGGTAAATTCATTGTCGCCCATGCCACGCACCATCTGCAGTAACTGATTACGCGTCAGCACCAGTTCACTAACCATGGTCATCAAGTTTTCGAGCATATCGACATTAACGCGAATGCTCTGGTTAGCTAGGCTTGATTCTTTTGGTGCCCCGTCCTTGCTGGGCTTGGCAACCGCCTTAACAGGCTCAGGTGCTTTAACCTCTTCCTCAGGACCCGGGGCCGCGTTAAAGGCCGCTTCGAGCTCATCCAGTGATGTTTCTGCGGGGTGTAGTTCTTTCACGTCAGCGATATCGGTGACATCGTCCGGTCCATCTGCTGCCATAAAAGCAGCTTCCAGTTCGGCTTCTGTTGCCCGGCCGCGGGTGTCTTCCTCGACGACGGGGGCAACTTCCTCAACTTTAACCTCTGCGGTTCCAAACGCGACGTCATTCAGGCGGCGGGTCAAATCCGCGTCGTTGCCTTCTGGCTCAGCTTCCGTGTCTTCAATAACGGCAAGGATGTCTTTAATCACATCCATGGCTTCGAGGATAATGGTCACCACATCGGATGTGACGGTCAATTCACGATCGCGGATCTTGCCCAAAACATTCTCACCCGCATGGGCGACGGCCTCCAGACGTGGCAGACCTAAAAATCCACAAGTTCCTTTGATGGTATGAACAAGACGGAAAATATTATCGATTTGACTTTCATCGCTCGGATCCTGTTCAAGCACCACCAAAGAGGCGTCTACAATTCCAATATTCTCGTTGGTTTCTGTCAGAAATTCACTTAACAGGTCATCCATGGCGTCGTTATCTCCTCATTCTCTGGCTACATCGTTGTAGCGCTAGTACTAATCTTACTCTCGTACAGAATGCAGGACATAGGTTAACAAGCGGTTACAAACCGGCGCTCACAGCGGGATTTTTTAGGAGAAAATTTATTCTCGCTAATTTTGCCGAAAATTTATGTCAAAACCGGGCAGCATTCCCGCCCGGCTTTCCTGGTATGAAGTCGTAAATCGTCAAACGTGTTTATGAAAACTGGTCAAGAAGCGCTGATTGACAGCACGACTTCAGTCTCGTCCATGCGAACAATGTCGAGTTTGGCGCCTGTATTTTCCACGAGAGCCATCACATAATAAGTACCAACATTTTGTGCGGTTAAGGCATCCGCGTCATAACCGTTTAAGACTGCTGCTGTCACTTCTTCACGCAATCCGGCGCGTGTCCCTTGCGCCGTGTAAGTGAATGACCAGTCACCACCGGATACGGATCCCTCAATCGACAACTCACCGCCCCGAGGCAGGGCACCGCCCGCTAGAACCACCAGATTACACAATATCTTGATGACATCTTTTGGCATGTTCTCCGCACCGCCCGCTTCATCCGGCCAAGTGAAAGCGACTTTGCCATAGGACATAAATTCGCGGCACAGGTTGCGGGCCTCGCGCAACGAGATCTCCGGCCCCATTCCCCCGGCGAGACCAAAAGCAAGTCGGTAAAACTGTAAACGGGCGGAGGCTTCGCTTGCGCTTTGACTGACCAGCTCGAGTGCCTGTTCGCGCATATCCTCATTGCCCTCATCTTGCAATAATTCAATGCCATTGCTGACCGCACCCACAGGGCCAATAACGTCGTGGCAAAGTTTCGAACTCATCAGGGCGGCCAGTTTTAAATCAATCATAGTCTCTCCAAAAATCTGCTCCCGTGATGGGGGCGGAATATCCTGTGTCGTCTGTACGACAATTATGTATATTATTTATGCAACAATCCCTTAGGTTATGTTAAGAGAAAAAATCATGCTCTCATTTTTTTCGCCAGGTCAGTATGTCCGTCACCCACTGGAACCGGATTGGGGAATTGGGCAAGTACAGTCGTCTGTGGCCGACCGGGTAACAATCAATTTCGAGCATGCGGGCAAGCAACTTATCATCGTTAGTCTTGTGGAACTCGAGACTATCAGTGCAGAAGAAGCTAATGCCAGCCGCAGCGATAAGAGTAAGAGGTGAGAGAACGCGATGAATAATTTTTCGTCTCAACGTTTGTTTGGCGGCGTATCTATGATTATTCCACTGTTATTTTAACAATAGGAAAGAAATTTTAACTATAAGAAAAAATAGATGGACAAATTGGCTTTTCTATTGGCACAATTTGGTTGAAATATTTTCGCTTTTTTTGTCTCCTAGCTACGAGTCATTGAAAGCTCTGGCGAAATGAACAACATGGATCGAGCTATTCGACATAGAAGAAGCACAGGCGTCTGTTGTCGATAAGATAAGGGGTAAGAGGATGTCATCGGGTAAGGCAGTATTTGCGGTACCAAAGGCGCCGGGACGCGGCAAACGTAAAGCCAGGTATGAGCGAAAAGGGCGTCAGGTTGAACCGTTTGCGGCGCGGGAGATTGCGGCGCTGCTGGGCGATCGCTCCCGCCAAAAAGACTTGCTGATCGAGCATCTTCACCTGATCCAGGATACATACGGATTTTTGTCGGCCGCCCATTTGACGGCATTGGCAGATGAAATGCGGATGGCGCTGGCCGAGGTTTACGAGGTAGCGACCTTCTATCATAACTTTGAAGTGGTAAAAGATGACGCGGTGGCGCCCGCGACGCTAACGATAAAAGTCTGCGACAGCCTGAGCTGCGAAATGGCCGGAGCCATGGCGTTGAAGCAAGACCTTGCCGCCAAATATGGGGCGACATTGCGGGTCACCCATGGCGCCTGCATGGGACGCTGCGAATGCGCGCCCGTCGTCCGGTTAAAGGATCGCTATGTGGAAAACGCAACGATGGCGGAGGTCGACCTGGCGGTCGAGGCAGCCAAGATAAATGCACCCCTGCTTGACATAAATGCACCTGCTCTTCAAGAACATAAAGACGCGGGCGGATTTACCGCTCTCAAGCGGCTTCGTACCGGTGAACTGACAGCGGAAGCCATTATTGAGAGTTTAAGCGATGCCGGGCATCGCGGCCTGGGCGGCGCCGGCTTTCCTCATGCCTTGAAGCTGAACTCTGTCCTGTCAGTGCCGGGACCGCGTTATATGGCGATCAATGCCGATGAAAGCGAGCCGGGCACCTTCAAGGACCGGTATTTTATGAACACGAACCCGTATCCATTTCTGGAAGGGATGCTGATTGCAGCGAAGATTGTCGACGCCGAAGCAGTTTATATTTTCCTGCGCGATGAATATCCGGAAACCGCGAAAATTCTCAGCCATTGCCTGACGGAAATCCGCGACGCCGGACTTGATGACGGACGGCCCATACATCTTCGCCGTGGCGCAGGTGCGTATATCTGCGGAGAGGAAAGCGCCATGCTGGAAAGTATAGAGGGCAAACGTGGCTTGCCCCGGCATAAACCCCCCTTCCCGGCACATGTGGGTCTGTTCGGCCAACCAACCCTGATCAATAATGTAGAAACCCTTTATTGGCTGCCGGATATCATCAATAAGGGAACGGCCTGGTTTAAAGACGGCGGCCGTAATGGCGGTACGGGCTTTCGTACCTTTTCTCTGTCGGGCCATGTCAACAAGCCCGGTGTCTATATTACACCGGCGGGCATCACAGCGCAGGAGCTGGTCGATGAGTTTGGCGGTGGCATGAAAGATGGACATGTGTTTCGTGCCTATTTACCCGGCGGCGCATCTGGCGGAATTCTGCCATCGACCATGGCGGATATCCCGCTGGATTTTGGTACCCTGGAAAAATATGGCTGCTTTATTGGCTCGGCTGCCGTGATCGTGCTGTCCGATCAGGATGACATGAAAATGATTGGGCGCAATCTGATGCGCTTCTTCGAGGATGAAAGCTGCGGCCAATGCACGCCGTGTCGGGCAGGCACAGAAAAAGCGGTTCTGCTCATGGAACGGGATAAATGGGATGCGGATCTGCTGACCGAACTCAGTGACTGTATGCGCGATGCTTCTATCTGCGGGCTGGGTCAGGCGGCACCTAACGGCTTGCTGTCAATCCTCAAACATTTTGCGGAGGATGTCCGATGAGCGACGAGATCACCTTCCAGCTGGATAATAAAACTGTTGCCGCCAAGTCCGATGAGTCTATTTGGGATGTGGCCAAGCGCGAGGGCACCAAAATCCCGCATCTCTGTCACGCAGATCGGGTAGGATTTGAGGCGGATGGAAATTGCCGCGCCTGTATGGTTGAAATCGAAGGGGAACGGGTACTGGCAGCCAGCTGCATCCGCACACCGACTGAAGGCATGGTGGTCAATACTGCAACGGATCGCCCGGCCAAAGCCCGCAAGATGGTGATGGAGCTACTTATTGCTGACCAGCCAGATCGGGAAACGACCTACGATAAAGACAGTCACTTCTGGCAAATGGCAGATCAGCAGAGCATTGCAGATAGTCGGTTTGCCGCTCGCGATATGCCCGCTGATGATCTATCGCATCCGGCCATGGCCGTTAATCTCGACGCTTGCATCAACTGTAACCTTTGTGTTCGCGCCTGCCGTGATGTGCAGGTCAATGACGTGATCGGCATGGCGGGCCGCGGCGTCGGCTCGAAGATCGTTTTTGATTTTGATGATCCCATGGGCGAAAGCACCTGTGTGGGCTGCGGTGAATGCGTGCAGGCCTGCCCAACAGGGGCATTGCTCGAAAAAACCGTCGTTGGCGATGCGCGCGTCGACCGGGAAGTTAACAGCGTTTGTCCGTTTTGCGGTGTCGGCTGTCAGCTGACCTTCAAGGTCCGCGATGACAAAATCCTATATGCGGAAGGCCGGGACGGTCCGGCCAATGAGGAACGCCTCTGTATCAAGGGTCGTTTTGGCTTTGATTATATCCATAACCCGGAACGCCTGACCAAACCGTTGATCCGCAAAGAAGGTGTTGCCAAAGAGGATGTGGCTACTCTCGATCCGGCCAATCCGCTTACGCACTTTCGCGAAGCGAGCTGGGAAGAGGCGCTTGAAGTTGCGGCAAATGGCTTGCGACACGTCCGCGACAGTAAAGGCGGCAATGCGCTTGCGGGCTTTGGTTCAGCCAAGGGATCTAACGAAGAAGCGTATCTTTTCCAAAAGCTGGTTCGTACAGGCTTTGGCACCAATAATGTTGATCACTGTACCCGGCTGTGCCATGCCTCGTCTGTCGCGGCGTTGCTGGAGACAGTAGGCTCCGGTGCCGTGTCGGCGCCATTTACCGAAGCAGAAAATGCAGAAGTGATCATGGTTATTGGCTCCAACCCGACCATTAATCATCCGGTTGCCGCAACTTTCTTCAAAAATGCCGTTAAAAAAGGCGCCAAGCTGATCATCATTGATCCGCGTGGCCAATCCCTGTCCCGCCATGCCACGTATATGCTGCAGGAAAAACCAGGGACCGATGTGGCGTTGCTCAATTCAATGATGCATGTGATTGTCAAAGAAGACCTCACGGATAAAGATTATATCCAGAACCACACTGAGAATTTTGAAGAGTTGAAAGCCCATCTGGAGGGGTTCAGCCCTGAAGCCATGGAGAAAGTGACGGGTATCGAGCCGGATCTGATCCGCGACGTAGCACGGGAATTCGCTACTGCCAAAGCCTCTATCATCTTCTGGGGAATGGGCATCAGCCAGCATGTGCACGGTACCGACAATTCTCGCTGTTTGATCAGTTTGTCCTTAATGACGGGGCAAGTCGGACGTCCCGGTACCGGCCTGCATCCCTTGCGCGGGCAGAACAATGTTCAAGGCGCCTCGGATGTTGCCCTGATCCCCATGTTCCTGCCCGATTACCAATCTGTGGAAGATCCCGTCATTCGGGAAAAATTTGAGAAATTCTGGAAGGCCGACATTGATCCCCACAAAGGACTCACCGTCGTGGAAATAACCGAAGCCGTGCATAAAGGCGAGATAAATGGCATGTATATCATGGGAGAAAATCCGGCCATGTCGGATCCCAATGTCAACCATGCCCGTGAAGCCCTTTCCATGCTCGATCATCTTGTGGTGCAGGATCTGTTCCTAACGGAAACTGCTGCCTATGCAGACGTGGTGCTACCAGCTTCCGCGTGGCCAGAAAAAGACGGCACTGTCACCAATACCAACCGGCAAGTACAGATGGGACGTGCGGCTGTCCCTATGCCGGGAGATGCGCGTCAAGATCTTTGGATCATTCAGGAAATGGCAAAGCGCCTTGGGCTTGATTGGAACTATGGCCATGTCAAAGAAGTGTTTACGGAAATGACCCAAGTCATGGGCAGTATCAAAGGCATCAGCTGGGAGCGGCTTGAAAACGCGGATGCCGTAATTTACCCTTGCACGAGCGCGGACGATCCTGGCCAACCGCTGATCTTCACAGAGAACTTCCCGACGGCAAATGGCCTGGGTAAGTTTGTACCGGCGAGTTTGGTGTCACCGGATGAAATTCCGGATAGAGAATTCCCCACAGTTCTGACCACTGGGCGCTTGCTGGAACATTGGCATACGGGCTCCATGACCCGGCGATCGGAAGTTCTGGATGCGATGGAACCTGAACCCATTGTTCATATGCCGCCGGGCATGATGGAAAATCTTGACGTCGCGCCAGGTGACTTTGTGACGGTTCAATCGCGACGTGGTGAGATTGATATAAAGGTGCGCGCCGACGGCGGCGTGCAGAACGGCATGATCTTCATTCCCTTTTGCTACGCGGAAGCCGCTGCCAACCTCCTCACAAATGACGCCCTCGATCCTTTCGGAAAAATCGCCGAGGTCAAATTCTGTGCCGTCAAGGTAGAGAAGACTAAAGTGCCCGAATTGGCCGGAGAACGCTAATAAATGGCGACAAAAATTGGAATTTTGCAAACCGGTATTCTTGATGGATATCTGGGCGAAACTTATGGCCAGTATCCCCAGATGTTTCAGAACTTGCTGGCCTCGGAACCATTCGAGTACCAAATTTATGTAGTTGTGAACGGCGAATTCCCGAAAAGCCCGACGGAGTGCGATGGTTGGATCATCACCGGCTCCAAACATGGTGTTTATGAAGGACACGACTGGATAAAGCCGTTAGAAGAATTCTGCCGACAACTGGTGGCCAGCAATCGGCCGACGGTCGGCATTTGCTTTGGGCATCAAATACTGGCACAGGCCATGGGCGCGAAGGTCAGTAAATATGATGGCGGTTGGGGAGTTGGCCTAAACGAATACCTATTGAACGAAACGGGAGAAACGGTTCACCTTCTCGCTTTTCATCAAGACCAAGTCCTGGAACAGCCGGAGAACACGGAAATTCTCATGTCTTCAGATTTTTGTAAATTTGCCGGCTTGCGATATTCACCCACTTGTTATTCCATACAGCCGCATCCTGAACATACTATCCCCTTCATAACGGATCTCATAAAAATCCGCCGGGGAAAGGCATTGCCTGATGACATCGCCGATGACGCTCTGGCCAAACCTTATGAACCAAATGACCAGCTTCGGTTTGGCAACATGATGGCCGACCTGCTGGACGGTAAATTACTTCGTTAACTATCGCTGACTATTTTCTCGGCAGAAAACCACGCCCAGATTAATCCGACCGCGGTAAGCGCCGCGGCAACTGTGAATATTATAGCGTAGTTGCCCGTGAGGGCGAAAAGGACACCACCAATGGCGACGCTCACCGTGCCGCCGAGCAATTGTGAGGTCATCAAAATACCCCCCGCCTGTCCATGTTTTTCCGGTGGCACAGACGCCATAACGGGTCGGCGTCCGGCGATAAACAAAGCACAGTTGGTAATTCCCCAGGCTATGAACCCTGGGATGAGATAAACATAACTTGCCCCTGACATAAAATATCCGACCCACAGCATTCCGAAAACTGTGAGGATCAGACTGATCAGCAGAACCGGGCGGGCGCCAATGCGATCGACGAGCATGCCCGTTGGTGTGCCCGTTAAGGGCGCCATACCAACGGCGGCAAGAAGGATTACCCCTGTCATCAAGGGGCTCAAGTTTAGGATATCCTGCAAATATAATGCGCCAAAAATAACGATGCACATTTGATTAAACTGAGCGATAAAGATAACGAAGTTACAAACTGAAAAGGTCCCATTATTGAACAAATCAAGTTCCATTAAAGGGTTTGTCTTCCGGTTTTCAAGATGTACGAAAACCCAGATGACGCCGATACCGCCTAGTGCCATTCCGATTATCAATGGGCTTGTCCACCCCCAATCCGGACCTTGCATAAGTGCGAAGATGATCAACCCTAGCCCGCCAATAAGCGTCAAAAGACCCGGGTAATCAAATGCCGCTGTTTCTTCATTTTTTTCAAAATCCCGCCACGTACTTAGGACAATCACTGCAATCACAATCATAACCGGGATGTTAATCCAGAATATCCAGCGCCAGGAAAGAATGTCCGTGAAGAAACCGCCGACAAGCGGTCCGATACCTAAGAAAAAAGTACCGACGGCTCCATAAATACCGAGGGCCAAACCACGCTGCTCAGCCGGAAAAGTAATGGTGATCATTGCCAGCGAAATGGGAAAAATAATCGCCGCGCCAGCGCCTTGAAATATCCGGGCCGTCACCATCTCGGCGCCAGAATCTGAAAAACCACAGGCAAAAGATGCCGCGCCAAAAACGAGCATACTCAACGTAAAGAGATTTCTTATACCAAAGATATCGCCAAGTTTTCCGCCAACCGCTGCAAGCCCGGTGAACACAAGAAGATAGGCATTGATCACCCAATGAGAGAGTGAAACAGATAGGCCGAGATCCTTCCGAATGGTGGGCAATGCAACCCCAACAACAGTTTCGTCTAGCAGGATGAGGCCCATAACGCCTCCCATCGCACCGAGGATCCACCACTTACGACTATCGTCAGATATCATCATGCTTCCCGTTTGACGTTTTGTTACTCTTTTTTAAAACCAGACAGCCGTTCCTCGTCACCGCTCGCCCGACCCGGACTGTTGTCCCGTTCAAACTGAAGGCCGGCTTTGAGGCCAAATTCCTGCCCCTTGTTGAGCAGCATTTTGTCGGCCCTTAGCGTATGCCAGGAGTTTTCAACAATATCCCGGGCAAGCTGAAGGGCCGTTTCGGGTAAATCTTGATCCGGCACACATTTGTTCGCGAGGCCAATCTGAAAAGCTTCTGCACCGGAAACGATCCGCCCTGTAAACATCATTTCCTTGGCGCAGGGAATACCGACGCGACGGGGAAGGCGTTGGCTCATTCCCCATAACGGCGTAAGCGCCCATTTCCCATGGGTATCTGCAAACTTGGCCCCTTCTCCGCACACCAGCAAGTCACAGGCCAATGCCAACTCAAGCGCGCCTGTATAGCAATGTCCCGCAATCTCCCCGATAACCGGCTGCGGCAAATCTTCGATCATCTCAACCGTTTCCGCCTGAAAGGTCGGATGCGGCGCCACGTCGCCGGCCTGCATGGCTTTCAAATCATTCCCGGCAGAGAAGGATCGGCCGTTGCCGCGCAAAATGACACAACCGATAGAGTCGGATTGCTGTCCCAATGCGTCGATATGCGCGTGCAGTTCGACAAACAAAGAAGGGCTCAGCGCGTTGAGCGCCTCTGGCCTGTTGAGGCTGATGATCGCGATACCATCTTGATCTTTTCGCGTTACGAGATCCGTCATGAGGTTTTCTTCCTTCTTATTATTTGCACATCAGGATTTGGCTTGTGAACGACCACGTCGGCCCATAAGGCGTTCCCGATAGAATGTATAAACACCACTACCTACGATAATCAGACTACCAAAAATTGTCCACTGATCCGGGCTATCTCCAAACACGACATTTCCAAGAATAATAGCCCATAGAAGAATCGTATAACGAAACGGCGATGAAAAACTTATATCGCCAACCCGCATGGCCATAACACTAAACAGGTATCCGAATATGACGAATACCGCTGCCCCGGACAGCAGGCCCAATCCTTCCGCCGTTACCGGTTTCCATTCCATGGTAAAGGACAAGATGCCACCAACTAACAAAATGGCTATCGATGTCAATAATGACACAAATAAAGATGGAATGGCGGGCGAAAGCTGACGTGTCGCCAAATCACGCAATACGATGAAAAAGACAGCTGCAACCGCCCACAGGGAAAACTCGTTAAACCCATCAGATCCCGGGCGAACAATGATTAGCACTCCAATAAATCCGACAGCAATCGCCAGGTAACGTCGCCATCCGACGATTTCCTTCAGGAACAATGCTCCCGCTAATGTCACCGCCAACGGCAAGGCCTGCAATATTGCAGTCGCATTGGCGATCGGCATATTGAAGAGCGCTGTCAGGAAACAGACTGTTCCGCCAATCTCCCCTATTAGGCGAAGGATAAGTGTCTTCCTGTCTGCCTTTGGTATCCGGAACACAAAAGCTTTATTATAGGCCGTCAATGCCCCCAGCAGAACTGTGGTAAATATACCTCTGAGAAACATTGCCTGAAACATACTCAGATGCTCTGCGGCAAGCTTCATGGTCGTATCATTGAGGACGAAGGCGGCCATACTGATAGACATGTAAGCCGCGCCGCGCATATTGTCGGAAAGTTGAATTGTCATATGGCCATTAGTCTCGCAATCAGCGTGCAACTGCAAGCCCTATTCTTCTACCCAACATCGCCAAGGAATGTCGCAATAGCGCCACGAACTATATCACGCTTTTCAGACCAAGGGTTATGGCCGCAACCCGGTAAAAGAAGTTTGCGAAACGATCCGTCGACGGCGCTTTCAATTGCGTCAATTTGTGTGAGGGTTCCGTAATTATCTTCGAGCCCCTGTATTACAAAAACCGGAGCGGTTATGGGCGGTAAATAGCTCTCAATATTCCAATGACGAAACTCAGGATCGAGCCAGGCATCATTCCAACCCCTAAAAGCGATCTCCGTATTCATTCCATGGAATTTTTCTAACTTGGTTTTCAAATCGGCTTGGTCATAGGCACGCTTCGCAATGCGAATTCCCTGTACGGAGATGTCTTCGCAAAAGACATGTGGTGCCATGGCAATCACGGCGCGTGGTGCTGGCACCCTGTTCGATCCCGCATAGATCAGGGAAATAGACGCCCCATCTGAATGGCCAACCAGCGTAAAGTTCTCAATTTCGAAATGTGCCAGTATTTGAGGCAGCGTCACCGTTGCCTCTTGCTGCATATAATCGAGAGGGCGCGGTAAGTCGCACGGGTCCGAGCCCCCGTATCCCAACCGGCTATAAATCAAACCTGCGCAACCTGTCATCTGACAAAGTTGATCGGGAAAGTCTTTCCATAATGCCGCGCAGCCGAGGCCTTCATGCAAGAATATCAGAGTTGGACGGCTGGGATCAGAGGCGGCAATCAATCGATATTCAATCGCCGCCCCGGAAATATTTGCAATGTCCGTTTCAGTCGCTCCCGTCACGATTTCCGGATCATATTGACAATACCTGAGAAATCAGCGGCTTCGCCTTCGCCGGAAACATAGCCTTCATAAAGATCCATGGCCGCCTTACCAAGCGCAGTAGACGCTCCAAAACCTTCAGCAGCTTCCTGACTGAGATGTAGATCTTTCAACATATTCTGAGCCGAGAAGCCGGGCTTGTAATCGTTATTCGCCGGGCTGGTTGGCACCGGTCCCGGAACGGGACAATAACTTGTAAGAGACCAGCATTGACCGGACGCCGTAGAGACAATATCGAACATAGTCTGATGTTCAAGCCCGAGTTTCTCTGCCAGGACAAAGGCTTCACTGACACCGATCATGGAGATGCCGAGGATCATATTATTGCAGATTTTTGCTGCCTGACCATTTCCAGCCCCACCCGTATGAACAATATTCTGACCCATCGCCGATAGAATTGGCTGAGCCATGGTAAAGGCTGCACTTGCTCCGCCGACCATAAAGGTCAGCGAGCCCGCGGATGCACCGCCAACGCCGCCGCTCACCGGCGCATCGACCATATGCATTCCGGCAGCTGTCGCCGCCGCTGCGGCCTCACGCGCTGTCGCAACATCAATTGTTGAACAATCAATGAATAATGTATCCGAATCCGCCGCCGCTAATATCCCTCCGTCGCCAAGATACACAGCGCGAACATGATCGCCCTTTGGCAACATAGTAACCACCACGCCCACACCTGACGCAGCATCTGTCGCTGTCTCACAGGCTTCTGCACCTTCTGCAACACAGAGCGCAACTGCGTCTGCTGATAGATCAAAAACTTTTACGGAATGTCCGGCTTTTAGCAGGTTGAGCGCCATAGGCCCGCCCATATTACCGACCCCAACAAAACCAATTCTGGCCATTTTCAGTCTCCTTGCGATCCGGCTACGCTCTCACGCAGCCGGACGCCTGATTGAGGTGGATTATTTAAAAGTAGGAATGCTGAATTCAGCGCCCGCCTTGATGCTGTCAGGCCATCTGGACGTCACGGTTTTCACTTTCGTATAAAAGCGAACACCTTCTGGTCCATGCTGATTATGATCACCGAAAGCAGAGTTTTTCCAGCCACCAAAACTATGGAACGCTAACGGAACCGGGATCGGCACATTGACACCGACCATGCCGATTTCAACGTTATTGGAGAAAGCTCGCGCCACATCTCCGTTACGTGTGAAGATGGAGGTTCCATTTCCGAACTCATGCTTGTCAACCATTTCAACGGCTTCATTGAACGTTGGCGCCCGGACAACGGACAGGACAGGTCCGAAGATTTCTTCCTTATAGATCCGCATATCTGTTTGAACATTATCAAACAAACAACCACCCATGTAATACCCGTCTTCATAACCCTGGAGGCTGAGATCGCGGCCATCAACAACAAGGTCCGCGCCCTCCTCAATACCGAGATCCACATACCCTTTGACTTTCGCAAGATGATCGGCGGTTACAAGCGGGCCCATATCACCATCGGCCGCACTCGGGCCGATTTTCAACGCCCGGACTTTCGGGGCGAGTTTTTCCATCAGTTCATCTCCCGCGTCACCAACAGCGACGGCGACTGAAATCGCCATGCAACGTTCGCCTGCAGATCCGTACCCAGCACCGATAAGCGCGTCGACAGCTTTATCCATATCCGCATCTGGCATAACCAGCATATGATTCTTCGCGCCGCCCATGGCTTGTACGCGCTTGCCAGCTTCAGCAGCCCGCGCATAAACATATTTTGCAATGGGAGTTGATCCAACAAAGCTAACTGCTTTTACTCTTGGATCGTCAAGAATTGTATCGACGGCAAGTTTGTCGCCATTGATTACGTTGAGAACACCGGCCGGTGCGCCCGCTTCCAACATCAGTTCAGCCAGCCTCATCGGCAGAGAAGGATCTTTTTCAGATGGCTTCAGAACGAAACAGTTACCGCAAGCAATAGCCACAGCAAACATCCACATGGGAACCATCGCTGGGAAGTTAAACGGCGTAATACCCGCAACAACACCCAAAGGCTTCCGCATGGAATACATATCAATCCCGGAAGAAACATTGTCAGAGAATTCACCTTTCAACAGATGCGGAATACCGCAGGCAAACTCTACAACTTCCAAACCACGGATGATCGATCCTTTGGCGTCTGAATGAACCTTGCCATGTTCCCTCGAGAGCAGCGCGGCCAGATCTTCAATATTTTCTTCGATCAGTTGCTTGTAGCGAAACATCACACGAGCCCGCGTAATCGGCGACGTATTTGCCCATTCACTGGCGACAGCCTGGCTATTGGCGATGGTTGCTTCGACTTCCGCAGCTGTGGCCAGCGGCAGGTCCGCAATATGCTCACCAGTGCTCGGATTATACACCGGGCTAAACCGGCCAGAGGTTCCGGCGACATACTGCCCGCCAATATAATGTTTAAGTTGTTCTGTCATAGGTTCTGCTCCCAGAAATAAAATTATCTTATCCTCACTTTACATAGGTAAAAATGCAAAGTATCTAGATAAGAATGCACAATCCCTGTGCACAAATACACACCGGGAGAGACCTATCTTTGACTGGAATGATGTTCGTTTTTTCCTCGAGTTAAGCCGCAAAGGCCGCCTAACTGAAGTGGCGAAGGCGCTGAAGGTTGATCACACGACGGTCAGCCGCCGGGTTCTTGCCCTTGAGGAAAAACTCGATACGAAACTATTTGAAAGCACGTCACGCGGATTTGTTTTAACGCAGGCGGGCGAACGGTTATTGCCGCAAGCTGAAGCCATGGAAAGTGCATCAGCCAGCATTCAGGAAAACATCAGCGGTGAAAACAAAACACTTACCGGGACGGTGCGACTAGGTGTGCCGGAAGGTTTTGGCAGTCAATTTCTCGCAAAAGAACTAACAGCATTTCAATTGCTCCATCCGGAAATCGAACTAGAATTTGTCGCCAATGATCGTTTTGTCAGCTTATCGAAACGTGAGGCGGATCTTTCTATTACGCTTGCCCGTCCACAATCGGGACGTCTGGTTTCTCGCAAGCTGACTGATTATCGACTTCGATTATACGCGACAAAAGACTATTTAAAATCGCATTCGCCCATAAAATCCAAAGACGATTTGCAGGACCATAACTTCATCTCCTACATAGATGAACTCGTTCCTGACCCGCAACTTCTGTATCTGGAGGATGCCGTCGGAACCCCGACGGTTGGCTTAAAAAGCTCCAGCATCGTTTTTCAGTTTCAGGCAACCCTTGCCGGTGCGGGGGTCAGTATCCTTCATTGTTTCGTTGCGAATGAGTATCCTGAATTAGTTTGTTTACTACCGCATGAAATAGAAATTCAACGAACTTTTTGGCTGAACACACCGGAAGATATTCATGACCTGGCGCGCATCAAGGCAGTAAGCGAATTTTTGAGCGATGTCGTGCAACGTCAACGGAAAAAACTGATGGGAGAAAACTAGGACTATCGCCGACGCGCAACCAATGATACAATTTCCTTCATGATAAGATTATTCGGCATTGTGATTGACCTACGAATTATAAGCCCGGCTCGCTAAAGCTGGGCCGGAAAATCAGGTTGCGCCGCAACCCCTTCCTTACCTTTTCATTCTCATCACATTGAACCGGATATTCATAATGTCTTCCGCAACTGCTTTAAAATCACCTCTGCAAGAAAATTGCGCCCACTTTTCAGATAATCCTGTTTGTTTCACCATAACGGCAGAAATCGATCCATCAACGCTTCCCCGCATTCTTGAAAATTTTGCCCTTCGGAACCTTGTACCTCATAAGCTGCAATCAACCAGAATTGATGACTATCTGGCTGTATCTGTCTCGATTAGCGGATTGTCGGTTCAGGAAATTGCACATTTAGAACTACGCATTCAAAATATTCTTCCGGTCCAAACAGTGAATATTGATCACCGTTGAGAAAAACGATACACCGGGTCTGCAAGCAGCTAAAATTGTAGACAGTATGTACTTGCATTTTTTGTTTGAGTGAGCATGCTGATGATAGTTCGACCTAGATCGAAGCAATAAATCAACAATAGCAGCTAATCTGTTTGGCATACTTCGTCGTCAAAAACGGGACAAATCTTATCGCAGATACAACACTAAACCGCATGCGGGAGTATTCCCTTCTAGGCCTTCTTGCACTGTTATGGGGATCTTCGTATTTATTTATCCGCGTCGGCCTGGAAACGATTCCACCGACGACACTGGTGACAATGCGCGTCGGCATCGCGGCGATTATTCTGCTTCTGGTGATCCGAATACAGGGCCATTCTTTACCCAAAGATTCTGCCACATGGAAAAATCTGGTTATTCAGGCATTTTTTAATAGCTTTGGGGCTTGGGTTCTTCTTGCTTGGGGTCAACAATATGTAGAAAGCGGATTGGCCGGTGTCCTTAATTCAACGTCTCCAATATTTGTATTCTTCCTTACGTGGGTTATTACGCGGCATGAGGCTGTTTCCTTTCGTAAAGCCCTCGGCGCGTTTATCGGGCTTGGGGGTGTAATACTGATAATTGGTGTCGACGCACTGCAAAGTCTCGGGCAGCAGGTATTCGCTCAGTTGGCAATTCTTCTCAGTGCGGTGTTTTATGGATACGCCGCAATCTTTGGCAGACGATTTAGCCACTTACCACCAACTGTGACCGCAGCGGGCGTCATGCTGTCGGCATCAGTTGTGCTCATTCCTGCAAGTTTGATTATTGATAAACCCTGGGCCCTATCGCCGTCGCTGTTATCTGTTGCTGCCGTGACGGCGCTCGGTATCTTCGGGACGGCAGTAGCGCTACTGCTCTATTTTCGTCTTATACATACGCTAGGATCTTTAGGGACAGCCAGCCAAGCTTACCTCCGTATGGGCGTCAGTGTGATGCTTGGAATTGTCTTTTTAGGGGAAGAATTCTCACTGGTAGTCGGCATTGGATTATTGACAGCATTTCTGGGAGTGGCCCTGATTAATTTACCTGGAAAATCCAAATAAGCTTTCAAACTATGCCAATCGTTTTCGCGCTTCTTCCAGATCTTCTGGCCGGTTAATATTAAAAAACGGATCGCCTTCATGATCCTCCCAGACGACATTTACCCGGTTATAGCGATCTGCAAATACCAGTATTTTTCGCAAATTTTCGTCGACCAAAGCCGATCGTAAATCTGCAGCCAAAGACAAAGGCCATAAGGCGACAACCGGGTGAACGCGTCCAACAGATTCCGCCATCACGATGGTCCTTTCCGGCAGATCACCGAGACCAGTCCGCAGACGTAAAACCAAATCCTTTGGAATAAACGGCGCATCGGTTGGCACACTCAGCATATGACTTGCTTCGCTCCCTTTATCACTATAATATTCTAAACCGGTTAAAATACCAGATAGCGGACCGACAAATCCATCAACAGAATCTTTAACAGTTGGAATAATAATACTTTCAATATCTTCGGTATCAATATTAATGTTTAAAATTACATCTGATACCTGCGGCGTCACGGTCGAAATGATACGAGAGAGCAGCGTTTGACCGCTGATCTCCTGGAGGAATTTTGATCCTCCTCCCATGCGCCGAGACTGCCCTCCAGCCAACAATACGGCAGGGAAAACTTGCTCTGGGGTCGTCATTGCGCTGCCTTTCGTTGATATTTAGTGCGCTCTTCCGGCACGCCATCTGGATCCGCATCAAACCTCAACCGTTCTTCGCCCGCGAAACAGATAAACCTTTTTCCTTTGGCGCGCCCAATAAGGGTCAAGCTGGCCTGCCGCGCCAGATCGACACCCCAGGCGGTAAAGCCGGAACGCGAAATCACAATCGGAATTTGCATTTGCACTGTTTTAATCACCATCTCCGATGTCAGCCGGCCTGTGGTATAGAAAATCTTATCCTTGGATGAAATGCCCTGACGCCACATATAACCGGCTATCTTATCAATGGCGTTATGCCGCCCCACATCTTCCATATAGACAAGCGGTTTGTTACCTTCGCACAGAACACAGCCATGAATAGCGCCTGTCTCCAAATACAGAGAGGGCTGCTGGTTAATCTTACGCGACAACTCATAAATCCAGGATGTGTTGAGAACAGCCTCGGGGTCAAGGGTAATGTTTTCGAACTTTTCCATAACATCACCGAACACAGTACCCTGCGCACAGCCTGAGGTTTGGGTCTTTTTCTTGAGTTTATCTTCGAAATCTGTTTCGCGTTGCGTCCGCACCACAACCACACCTAAATCGTCATCATAATCGATTCCAATAATATGATCATCGTGGTCTAACATATTTTGATTGAGTAAATAGCCGAGCGCAAGAAAGTCCGGATAATCACCAATAGTCATCATGGTCACTATTTCCTGTTTATTTAAAAACAGAGTCAGCGGTCTTTCAACCACGACCGGCAAGGATACAGATGCCCCGGTATGATCTACACCGGTCAGCGTCTCGCTTAAATCCTCGGCCTTGGGATCTGGTGATATGGTGAATTCTTTCATAACCCTATAATGGGAGGATATTTGGCGCTGTAAAGACCGAGTTCGCTTTCTCCATATTATTTTTAGTATTTGACCTCAAAGTGGTGACAGATGGAAATATTTCGATATTGTACAGCGCATCATTCAGATCGGAATTTTGAGGACCGACATTATGGATCTAGACCGCCCCGCACTGACGCAGGAAATTACGCATTTGGCGCGACTGGCAGGAGCCAAAATTCTGACCATCTATAATCAGGATTTCGATGTTAGAACCAAGTCCGACGCCTCACCTGTAACCGAAGCGGACGTCGCCGCAGAAAAAATTATCCTTGATGGTTTGCGAGCATTGACGCCTGATATTCCAATTCTCGCGGAGGAAAGTGCGGCAGCCGGCGATATTCCCGATTTGTCCGGCGGCGTTTTCTGGTTGGTTGATCCTCTCGATGGCACGAAGGAATTCGTCCATAAACGCGGCGAATTTACAGTCAATATAGCACTGGTCGAGCACGGGAAGCCAACCATGGGCGTTATCCATATTCCGGCAAAAAATACGTCCTATTTTGCTGAAGGTCCGGGAAAGGTCTGGAGACAAGACGGCTCCGGTCCAGCCAAAGAAATCTCAACACGCCGGGCACCTGAAGTAGGACTTACTGTTGTCGCCAGTCGGTCCCACCGGACGCCGGAAACAGATGCCTATATCGAAAAGTTTGAAGTAGCGGAACTTATCTCCGCTGGCTCTTCGTTGAAACTATGTCTTGTTGCAGAAGGTGCCGCCGATCTTTATCCGCGGTTTGGCCGCACAATGGAATGGGACATTGGTGCCGGTCAGGCCATACTGGAGGCTGCCGGGGGCCGCGTTGAAACCGTAGATGGCGCGCCTTTGCTTTACGGCAAAGACGGCCACGACAACCCTTATTTTATAGCAAAAGGCCGATCATAGGCGAGGTCAGGCGTTGACGTCGATAACAACCCGGCCTTTGATTTGGCCTTTGAGGATCTGTTCAGCAAGAGCTGGTAAATTGCTCATGGGTTCCACAGTGATCATGTCGTCAAAAATGGATTTGTCTAAGTCCTGAGCTAACCGGGCCCAGGCTTCCTTACGAATTTCCTTTGACGCCATAACACTATCTATACCGATTAGGGAAACGCCCCGTAAAATAAAAGGCAGTACCGATGTTGGCAGGTCCGTGCCCGCTGCCAAGCCAACGGCAGCGACAGCGCCGCCATAATTCATCTGGGCGATGACCGACGCAAGAATGCTGCTGCCGACACAGTCGATGGCGCCAGCCCAACGTTCCTTGTCAAACGGACGTCCCTTGCCCATGGTTTCTTCACGGCTGATCACCGAAGATGCGCCTAGTTTCTTTAAATAAGCATGGGTTTCTTCGCGTCCACTCGAGGCGACGACCGTATACCCAAGTTTCGCCAAAAGAGCGATCGCAACGGAGCCAACACCACCGGCGGCACCTGTTACCAGGACTTCCCCTTTGTCCGGCGTTATTCCTGCTTTCTCCAGCGCTAACACACACAGCATCGACGTATAACCGGCTGTTCCAATGGCCATGGCTTCCTGCATAGAAAATCCGTCGGGCAATTTAATCAACCAGTCAGATTTCAGTTTTTGTTTCTGGCTATAACCGCCCCAATGTAATTCTGATAAACCAAATCCATTGACCACAACCTTGTCGCCAGGCTTAAACTCATCGGACGCACTTTCCAGCACTGTTCCAGCCAAATCAACACCGCCGACCATTGGCAGCCGTCTGGCAATTCCCTTGCCCGATACAGCCAGGCCATCTTTATAGTTCAATGTGGAATAGGAAACTTCCACAAGCACATCATTGTCTGGTAAATCGGCGACTGTCAGATCCTTGATGGAGGCTTTCTGCTTACCATCTTTGTCTTCAATGACCATGGCTTTGAACGTATCACTCATGAAAATATTCCTGTTTTTGATTATTCGATTTGGCCCCTTATAAACCGATAAATGGCCCGCGCGAAACACAAAAACGCGAGAAACAATTGATTGTTAATCATTATAATCTAATGTTTAGAGGTAAGGTGTTTTCAATACCTTCGAGTCGCGTAACCAGAAATGGAGATTATGTATGCAGGAAATGGAGAAAAAACTTAGTGGATTTGTTCTGACAACAGCCGAAATTCTATATCATCTGCCGGACTATCCAGAACTGTTACAAACCTACATCTGGCAGGAATATGATCAGGCCCCATCCTACCCCACCTTAAAGAAATTCCTGGATTTCTGGGAAGCAAAACTTGATGGACGTCTACATTCGGTCCGTGTTGCTTCCAACAAGCTTATTTACCCAAATGAATTTCGTTTTACCGACGTCGAATATCAGGTGCATTGACGACCAAAACATTCGTTAGGCCCTAACAAGTTAGGCGTGGATTCAATACCGTAGGATTGCTAAGCTAAAGTATGAAAAGAATTACGATCCACAGCTCGCCTTTCCATGGGTGACATTCCATTACCGAAGCTCGCACGCTTGAAGCCTGCTACAACACCGCGAATTAATCCACTGCCTGAATATCTCGCAAAAAATCGCCTGCACACAATTTATGAAGATACAAAATCTGTTCTCCAGGTGCCCTGGATGGGGGTTGTGACAATGGCGTTTGCGCATTACCAAGAATTTTATGACGCATTGTGGGGCGGGCTGCGAGAGCTGGCCGGCAGCGCCGAGTTCGTCACCGCTTGCAGAGCCCTCCGGTCTTATACTGAACAGCGCGTGGACATCCTGGCGCCTGCGCAAATTACGGGCGACCTCAATGCTATCGGATACTCCGACAGGGAAATCAATGAAATTCGTGAACAAATCGAGATATTCTCTCACGGAAATATGCCTTATGTTTTGATCTCCACTGCTGCACGTCTGTTGCTCGAAGGTGTTCCATTATCCTCGAAAACAAATGTCGCACCGTTTAAAGGCCACCATGGTCCCTCAACGGCAAACCGACTGACGCTGATCGAAGCGCACCACGCGGATGCCCCCACCATATCTGTTTACGAAGACATCAAATCGACCCTGGGATTGCCCTTTGTAAATACGGATTATCGAGCACTTGCCCGCTGGCCAAGTTACTTTCAACCCGCGTGGGGCAACGCGAAACAGCATATCCAGACAGCCGCTTATGAAGAAGCCGTCACCTCTGTTCATGAATTTGCCGTCAATCTAGTACTTTCCTTGCCCAATCCAGCAAACCTCTCTCCGGAAACGTTAAAAGCAGCGGCCAATAAGGACGCGACAGAACAAGAAGTGCTAGAGGTTGTTCGCCTCTTCCAATGGTTACTGCCCGGACTGGTGACCAATATCGCCTTGATGCGACACCAGCTCAAGCTATGATAAGTCAACAACAAATACTCAAAGGGCTTCCTTATGCAGCTAGGTAAACTTGACCATGTGAATATTCGGACGGCAAATCTCGACGAGATGGTCGCGTGGTACGAAGATATACTGGGCATGACATCTGGAAAACGGCCGCCGTTCCAGTTTCCTGGAGCCTGGATGTATATCGGTGATATCGCGCCGGTTCATCTTATTGGCGTCGACGAAACGCCCGACCATGACACTCTCCAGATCGAACATTTTTCTTTTTCCGCCCAAGGACTAGCCGGCTTTATCGAAAAACTTGAGGCATGGGGTGTCGACTATGAATTGGGGCGTGTCCCCGAATTCGAGATCCTGCAAGTCAATGTTTTCGATTATGACGGCAAC
>NZ_JBALWD010000003.1:0-192627 GCF_036960985.1 Sneathiella sp.
CTCGCTTATCCTTTTTAATCGCGGTAGCATTACATAAAGCGATTGCCGCTGAATTGCCGACTGAAGCAGATGTTAAAGTCAAATGGCCTAATGATGTCCTTATCAAGGGCCGCAAAACATCCGGAATATTACTCGAAAGTAAAACACGGGCTGACGGCATACTAGACTATGTTGTTGTTGGTACGGGTGTGAATGTGATTTCGTTTCCCGAAGTCACCGATGGGTTAGCCGCGACATCGTTGAAGCAACATGGTGCAAATCCCAAACTTGAAACATTGCTGTCCGCCTATCTTCATAATTTTTTAGAATTATACATGATGTGGAAGCAAGCCGGATTCGCACCAATTCGCCGGGAATGGCTTGAAAGAGCCGTGGGAATTGGCCAAAGAATCACTGTCAAATTGAGTGATGAGACCATATTCGGCATATTTTCTGATTTGGATCAAGATGGCGCGTTAATTCTTCGCATGGACTCAGGCGAAGAAAAGCTGATTACTGCGGGAGAAGTGTTTATAGTCCCGTGAAAGTTACAAATAGGAGATTGAGATGTTACTGGCAGTAGATGTTGGAAACACAAATATTACCTGCGCGGCATATAGTGGTCGCGAATTAGTGAACGAGTGGCGGATCGCGACGTCCAGCTCGCGAACAGCGGAAGAGTATGGGGTTTGGCTTAGCCAGGCCATGGCGCTTGATGGTCTGGTTCTGAGTGAGATCAAGAATGTCATCGTGGCCACAGTCGTTCCGGAAGCGACTTTCAATATCAAGGGATTTTGTAAAAGATACTTTGGTGTATCACCTATGATAATCGGCGAAGACGGCGTTGATCTTGGGATGAAGCCACTGATTGATAACCCCAAAGAAGCGGGCGCGGATCGATTGGTGAACGCAGTTGGCGCTCATGTTATTTACGGCGGCCCGTTGGTCGTGATTGATTTTGGAACGGCAACGAATTTTGATGTTGTTGATGGCGATGGGAACTATATCGGTGGTGTTATTGCGCCAGGAGTAAATTTGAGTCTCGATGCTTTACATAAAGCCGCCGCGAAATTACCTCGTATTGCCATTGACCGGCCGGAACGCGTAATCGGGAAAAATACAGTAGAATGTATGCAAGCCGGTATATATTACGGTTATTTAGCGATGACCGAAGGACTGATTGTCCGGATTCGTGAGGAATATGGGGAAAAAATCAAGACAGTGGCGACAGGTGGATTAGCGCCGTTATACCACAAAGGAACAGACATTATTGATCATGTCGATAGCGATTTAACGCTAACCGGGTTGGTCGAAATTTTTTACAGGAATAACTGAACTAACCAATGAATGAATTTAAAGGCGATCTGAAAGACTCTCTTATTTTTCTACCCCTTGGGGGAAGTGGAGAGATAGGCATGAACCTGAATTTATATTGTTGCAATGGTAAATGGTTGATGGTCGATTGTGGTATTTCTTTCGCCGATGATCGTGCCCCTGGCATTGATGTCATTGTTCCAGACGCTTCATGGATTTCAGAAAGAAAAGAAGATCTTCTGGCAATTATTGTTACTCATGCTCATGAAGACCATGTTGGTGCGGTTGCGCGCCTATGGCCATTATTTCAATGCCCGGTTTACACCAGTCCGTTCACGGCAGAGATTCTATCGTTGAAATTAGCGGAAGAAGGGCTGGAAAAAGAGGTTGAGGTCAACGTAATTGCTGCCGGGAGTTCCATGTCGATCGGCGAGTTTCACATAGATTTTGTCGACCTGACTCATTCAATACCTGAAATGCAGGCGTTGATGATTACGACGCCTTATGGCCGCGTCCTTCATAGTGGGGACTGGAAGCTTGATCCCAATCCTGTCGTCGGCCCGGCGAGTAATCTTACTAAAATGGCTGCTGTTTCAGAGCAGGGCGTTCTCGCAATGATTTGCGACTCTACCAATGTTTTCAAAGAGGGGGTATCCGGGTCGGAGTTGGATGTTCAAGCAAGCCTGGACAAGCTACTAGGAACTATAACAACCGGCCGTGTTGCCGTGACAACTTTTGCATCAAATATTGCTAGGCTGATGACCATCGCCAGTGTGGCTGAACGGCATGACAGGCATGTGGTGCTCGTTGGCCGGTCGTTGCATCGAATGACACAGGCCGCCAAAAAATCTGGCTATCTCGGTGATTTACCACCGTTTCTTGATGAAAAAGATGCAGGACATATTCCGCGAAATAAAATTTTACTTTTATGTACAGGAAGTCAAGGAGAGCCGCGCGGTGCAATGGCGCGGATAGCGCGGGACGAACACTCCCATATCTCACTTTCTTCCGGTGATACGGTGATTTTTTCGTCGAAAGTGATCCCCGGAAACGAGAAAACACTCTATGCCATGCATAATAAACTGACAGAATCTGGCGTCAATGTCATCACGGAAGCGGATGAATTTGTTCATGTTTCTGGACATCCTGCACGTGCTGAACTAACGGACATGTATAATATCGTAAAACCTGAAATTGCCGTTCCAGTGCATGGAGAAGCGCGACATTTAAGGGCTCATTGTGATCTTGCATTGTCCTTGGGCGTTAAATCGGCAATTGAAATTACTAATGGTAATCTTTTGAAATTGGCGCCTGGAAACGCAGAAATAATAGGTTCAGTGCCTTCCGGGCGGTTTGCGGTAGATGCAGGTGGGTTGACGGCATTAGATGGTGATTTTCTAAGCACTCGCCGACGTCTAGTTTATAATGGTGCAATCAGTGGTATTGTTATTGTTAATGAAAATGGGAAAATAACGGAAGACCCTGAAATTCGTTTGCGGGGTGTCGTGGATGAAGGTCTGTTTCCAACGTTGCAAGCTGATCTGCGCCAGGAAATTTTCATGAAACACGCAAAATTGACAAAGAAACAACGCCTGTCGGACGACGATGTCGGAGAATCTGCTCGGCAAGCTGTACGGAAGGTCTTCAGGAGAATAGCGGGTCGTCGGCCAATAACGGATATTTATGTGATAAGATTTGAAGACGAATAGGAAAGTATATCAAAATGATAGGAAGACTAAATCACGTTGCCATAGCAGTGCCGGATTTGGAGGCCGCTGCTGCCGTATATAGAGATACGTTAGGCGCGACGGTAAGCGCACCACAGGATGAGCCAGATAATGGCGTTACGGTCGTGTTTGTTGAGTTGGATAATACCAAGATAGAATTATTGTATCCGTTGGGTGAAAATTCACCAATTGCGGGATTTCTTGCAAAAAACACTTCTGGCGGAATGCATCATGTTTGCTACGAAGTGGAAGATATTATTGCGGCCAGGGATCAATTAGTAGAAAAGGGCGCCCGGATTCTTGGAGACGGGGAGCCAAAAATTGGGGCTCATCAGAAACCAGTTTTATTTTTACATCCCAAGGACTTCTCTGGAACTCTTGTCGAGCTAGAACAAGTATAAAAGGTAATATTTATGTCCATCGTCGGCGGAATTGTTATTTTTGTTGTGGTTTGGTTACTTGTTCTCTTCATGGTATTGCCCTGGGGCGTAAGGACGCAGGATGAATCCGATGAAGGTGTCGAACCCGGGACCGTTGAAAGCGCTCCCGTTGATCCGAGAATATGGACAAAATTCGCCATTACCACAGGCATTACTGTTTGTCTTTTCGTCATTATTTCGGTGATCATTGAGCTTGAACTCATTGATCTCAGAGCATTTTTTCAAAATACGTAATGAGAGGGAGCCGGGTTTGAATTTTATTCGGGTGACGATAGTTTTAATCTTATTTCTAGTGCCTGCTCAAGCATTTGCTGAGGATGTTGAGCTTGAAGTCTCGAAAAAGAACTGCTCCCGCATTACAAAATATGTTGCGGATGCAGATGTAGACTTTAAGCCCGGTGTTGATGTTCATGGTAAAGCGGTTGTTCCAGCTGATTTAGATGGACAGCAGATTAAAATTCCGGATACGATTTTTATTAATTTGGCATTACCATTCAAGGACTTACTAAATAATTATAACCCGAAACTTAAAAACGCTGAAGTGTATGTCGGATTAATCGAGTATAATATCAGCAGTGGTAGAATGTTGTATAACGGGCAAGAACTCTCTGATCCAGCGCTCAACGCAATTGCCCGAGAATGTCAGAAAAGATACCAATAACCGGCAAATCCTTGCAATCTGCAGGAATCCCGTTAAAAGTCTGGAAAATACTTCGCTCGCACCCTATTTGAGGCTATGCCCTCGCGTACAACAGTTTTAAGGCTTTACTCATGCGCCTCTCGCAGTTTTTTTTACCGACTCTGAAAGAAGATCCCAAAGAAGCACAAATTGTTTCTCATCGCTTGATGTTGCGAGCCGGAATGATCCAGCAATCTTCTGCGGGTATTTACTCATGGTTGCCGCTTGGGCATAGAGTTTTAAAGAATATTGAGAATATAGTTCGTGAAGAGCAAAATCGTGCCGGTGCATTGGAAATTTTGATGCCTACGTTGCAGCCTGCCGATTTGTGGCGTGAGTCTGGGCGGTATGACGATTACGGTAAAGAAATGTTACGGATTACGGATCGTCACGACCGGGACATGCTCTATGGTCCAACCAATGAAGAACAAGTTACTGATATTTTTCGTTCTCATGTAAAAAGTTACAAAAATCTACCGTTAAACCTCTATCACATCCAGTGGAAATTCCGGGACGAAGTTCGCCCTCGCTTTGGAATTATGCGCGGCCGTGAATTCCTGATGAAGGATGCTTATTCCTTTGATTTGGATTACGAAGGTTCGAAGATCGCCTACAATAATATGTTTGTTGCTTATTTGAAAACTTTCGCACGACTTGGGATAAAAGCAATTCCCCTTCGAGCAGATACAGGACCTATTGGCGGCGATTTGTCTCATGAATTTATCGTCTTAGCGGATACTGGAGAAAGCGAAGTCTTTTATCACAAGGACCTGTTGACGTTGGATACACCTACTGAGGCTGCATACTCACCTGATCAATTGCAGTCTATTGTCGATGAATGGACGGGTTATTATGCGGCAGCAGACGATATGCACGATGCGGCGACTTGTGATGTCGCTGCAGGTGATTTGATAACCCGACGCGGTATAGAAGTTGGACATATTTTTCATTTTGGAGATAAATATTCGAAAGCAATGGGTGCGTCTGTTGCGGGACCCGATGGCAAAGAAACACTGGTTTCAATGGGATCATATGGTATTGGCGTTTCTCGCCTTGTTGGTGGAATTATTGAGGCGAGTCATGATGAAAACGGCATTGTCTGGCCGGCTTCAGTGGCGCCATTCGATGTTGGTCTGATAAATTTGAAGAGCGGAGATGACGCCTGTGACGCGGCATGTGAAGATTTCTACGGGAAACTTATTTCGGCAGGCGCGGACGTATTGTATGATGAAACATCTGGTCGTGCTGGCGAAAAATTTGCGAAGATGGATCTTATCGGTTTGCCCTGGCAAGCGACAATTGGCCCGCGGGGAGTAAAAGCGGGTGTTGTTGAGGTTAAAAATAGAGCTTCTGGTGATAAGCAGGAACTCTCCCTTGATGATGCGTTACAACTGCTGGTGGGCTGAGCTCTGTGTTTTCCCGATTTGAATGGACAATGGCCCTTCGATATTTGAGAGCTCGCCGCCAAGAAGGCTTTATCTCGGTTATTGCGTTGTTTTCGTTCTTGGGCATTGGCCTTGGTGTCGCAACATTGATCATTGTGATGTCTGTCATGAACGGATTTCGTGCGGAACTACTGGATAGAATACTCGGGCTGAACGGACATTATGAAATTCGGGCCCCTGAAGAAACACCGCTCGTTGATTTCGATGGGGTTATTGCCCGACTGAAAGATGTTCCCGAAGTTGTAAGGGTTGCCCCCATTGTTGAAGGTCAGGTTATGGCTTCTGGCAAACAGGCTAGCGGAGCTTTGGTGCGAGGAATGTCGCCTGAGCAGCTAAGTAGCCTGAATGTTCTTTCTTCGAATATAATTGATGGATCGTTGGATAATTTTGGTGACAATAATTCTTTGCTTATCGGGTATCGTTTGGCACGTACTTTAGGCGTCAAAGCTGGGGATAAATTGAAGCTCATTTCGGCGCAAGGAACGGCGACGGCCTTTGGCACGATGCCCAGGGTGAAAACATTTAAGGTTGGCGGACTTTTCGAAACGGGCATGTACGAGTATGACAATGGTTATATCTATATGTCGTTGAAAGCTGCGCAGACCTATTTTCGACTAGGGGACGGTGTCACAGCGCTCGAAGTATTCGCGTCGGACCCGGATAGTGCGCTCGAAGCGCGCCGTGAAATTGTCAATGCTGTCAATATAAGAGCCTATATCTATGATTGGCAGCAGTCGCGGGCGAGCTTCTTTAATGCCTTGCAAGTTGAACGAAATGTCATGTTCCTTATTCTTACGTTGATCATAATTGTTGCTGCATTCAATATTATTTCCAGTCTCATTATGCTGGTCAAAGACAAGGGCAGGGACGTCGCCATTTTACGAACCATGGGCGCAACGCGCGGAATGATAATGCGGGTATTCTTTATTGCGGGTGCCAGTATTGGCGTTGTCGGCACAGCATTTGGTTTTGTTCTAGGATTGGGATTTTGTGCGAACATAGATAGAATAAAAGGCCTGATTGAGGGATTAACGGGAGCGGAACTTTTCTCCGCTGAGATCTATTTCCTTTCTAATCTGCCAGCCAAAATTGATCCGACTGAAGTAACAACGGTAGTTGTAATGGCACTTGTGCTTTCTCTACTCGCGACGATTTATCCATCCTGGCGGGCGGCGCGTCTCGATCCAGTAGAGGCTCTTCGTTATGAATGACGCTGTTCTAAAGCTAGAGAATGTTGGGCGCGTTTTTTCACAGGGACAAGAGGATCTCCTCGTTCTTGATCAAGTTGCGTTGGAAATCGCGCCAGGGGAAATTGTTGCACTGTTAGGTCAATCTGGTTCTGGAAAATCCACTTTGCTTCAAATTGCGGGCCTTCTGGAACCACCGACTACAGGTTCCGTCTGGATTACGGGTGTAGATTGTAGTAATTCGAATGATTCTAAGCGGACCGAGATTAGGCGCGATCAAATTGGTTTCGTTTATCAGTTTCATCATTTGCTCCCCGAATTTTCAGCGCTTGAAAATGTCATGATGCCCAACTTGATTTCTGGAGTAAGCAAATCGGCAGCTCGGGAAAAAGGGACAATGCTACTCACACGTATGGGCTTGCAAGATCGATTGTCCCACCGTCCAGCCAAACTGTCAGGTGGCGAACAACAACGTGTGGCAATTGCGCGTGCTTTGGCCAATGATCCGGCACTTCTACTTGCTGACGAACCGACAGGAAATCTGGACGAACAAACTGCTGAGATGGTATTTCAACAGTTTCTTGATTTGGTGAAAGATCAGAATGTCGGTGCTTTAGTGGCGACGCACAATACGGAATTGGCCGCTCGTATGGATCGGATTGTCCATGTCCGTGACCACCATCTTCTTGAGGAAAAGTAGTTTCCGTTGTTAAAATATCAATTTTCCCCAGTTTCCAGTACTTTTTTGCCCTATAAAAAATTGTTCCAGCGGGTAGTTGACAAAAGAACAAAACAGGAACATTATTGCTTCAAATATAAAGGAGCGAATAATGAATATATTCCAAATGATGAAAAGTGGATTTGAAACAGCAGCGTTCGGGGGAGCACTTGGAACTATGTTCTTTTGGGCAGAAATTGTGTCGAGCTTTACTGGCTAAATTTTTGGGGGTTTTAAATACTGGGAATAAAAGTTATCCACAAGATTTTGAGGTAGGGTGCATGTGAAGCCCTGACCTTTGTTAAAGGGTGTGCAATAGTGGGACGGCTGAAATCACTACTGGAGGAATTGCCCTTGCCTCAAACTGGGTCGGCACCCGATAATTCTCACAAGTTTGTTCATTTGCGGTTGCATTCGGCGTACTCCCTCTCAGAAGGCGCTGTGCCGGTGAAAGATATTGTAAAGCTGTGTAAGGCAAACAATATGCCGGCCGCAGCTATAACTGACACCAGCAATATGTTTGGCGCATTAGAATTTTCTTTGGCGATGCAAGCGGGGGGTATCCAACCCGTTCTGGGATGTCAGATAGCCGTTACCCGAAGAGACGCGGCGGATCGATCCGGACGGCGGCCAGACCCAGATCCGGTTGTTTTATTGGCCCAGAATGAAACGGGTTATCATAATCTTCTCAAGCTCACATCTCATGCTTTTTTGAAAACAGATGCAGGTGAGACTGCACAAGTTGATGTTTCTGTCCTGACGAAACATGCGGATGGTGTCATCTGTCTCACGGGTGGTGTGGAGGGCCCGATCGGGCGGCTTCTGGCAAATGATCAGATCGAGGAAGCCGAAAGGTATATTAGTGACTTACAGGAAATCTTTGGAAACCGCCTGTATGTCGAAATTCAGCGCCATGGATTGGCTATTGAACGAAAGACGGAACCGGGTTTTCTACAACTGGCGTATGATAATGAAATACCACTTGTCGCAACAAATGAAGTATTTTTTCCTAATAAGGAAATGTATAGCGCCCATGATGCGTTGATTTGTATCGCGGACGGAAAATATGTTGGCGACTCTGATCGTATTAAGAGAACGCCTGAACACTTCTTTAAGTCGCAAGTCGAAATGGTATCGCTGTTCGAAGATTTGCCTGAAGCCATTCGTAATACAATTGTGATTGCCCAAAGATGCGCCGTTGCAGCCAAACGGCATGATCCCATCTTGCCAACCTTTTCGTCTGCGGATGGGCGCGATGAAGCCACAGAACTTGAGGACCTTGCTAACAAAGGTTTGCGAATACGGATGGCGAACGAAGTTTTCACCGCCGAGATGCCGGAAGAGGAACGGGTTGAGAAAAATACGGAATATTTTGACCGTTTGAATTACGAGATTGGTGTCATTAACGAAATGGGGTTTCCAGGATACTTCCTCATCGTTTCAGATTTTATCCAGTGGTCAAAAGAAAATAATGTCCCTGTTGGACCGGGGCGTGGTTCCGGTGCCGGTTCCGTTGTCGCTTGGGCTTTGACTATTACAGATTTGGATCCTTTACGATTTGGATTGCTGTTTGAGCGATTTCTTAATCCTGAACGGGTGTCCATGCCCGATTTCGATATTGATTTTTGCCAAGACAAACGTGAACTTGTCATACGATATGTGCAGGAAAAGTACGGCCATGAACAAGTAGCGCAAATTATTACTTTTGGAAAACTGCAGGCGAAGGCTGCTATCCGCGACGTCGGGCGCGTTCTGCAAATGCCTTATGGCCAGGTTGATCGAATTAGTAAGATGATTCCTTCAAATCCGGCTAACCCTGTTACGCTGCAAGAAGCTTTGGATACAGAACCCAGATTACGTGAAGAGCGCTTCGGTGACCCTGAAGTGGCGCGCCTTATTGAAATTGCCCTGCAATTGGAAGGACTTTATCGGCATGCATCGACCCATGCTGCGGGTGTTGTCATAGGTGACCGGGCATTAGATGAATTGGTCCCGCTATACAGGGATCCGCGCTCGGATATGCCGGTGACACAATTTTCTATGAAATATGCGGAGGCCGCGGGGCTAGTCAAGTTTGATTTCCTTGGCTTGAAAACGCTTACGGTATTAGACCGCGCAAAGGATCTTTTGAAAAAGCGCGATATCGTTATTGACTATGCTAAAATACCGTTAGACGATCCGGCAACTTTCGATTTATTGTCGACCGGTAATACTATCGGCGTGTTTCAGCTGGAAAGTTCAGGCATGCGCGACATGTTGCGTAAAATGCGCCCTGATGCTTTTGAAGATATCATCGCCATTGTTGCGCTGTATCGCCCGGGGCCAATGGAAAACATCCCGACTTATATTCGTAGGAAGCATGGGGAAGAGGAACCTGATTATTTGCATCCGCAGCTCAAGTCGGTATTGGAAGAGACATATGGCGTCATTATCTATCAGGAACAGGTGATGGAAATCGCCAAAACTTTGGCGGGATATAGTCTTGGTGATGCAGATCTGTTGCGTCGGGCCATGGGTAAGAAAATTCAATCGGAAATGGACGAACAACGGTCAATTTTCGCAAAGGGCGCGAAAGAAAAAGGTGTAACGACGAAAGACGCCAGTCACATTTTTGATTTGGTGGCTAAATTTGCCAATTATGGTTTTAATAAATCTCATGCTGCGGCCTATGCGCTCGTCTCTTATCATACAGCATATCTGAAGGCGAATTACCCGGTTGAATTTATGGCGGCCTCCATGAGCTTGGATTTAAATAATACGGATAAATTGAACCTATTCCGACAAGATCTGGAGCGGATGAAAATCCCAGTAAATCCGCCATGTTTAAATGCCTCGGAAGTAGAATTCTCTGTGGAGTTTGAAGGAGATTCTGGTGCGGTGCGCTACGCTTTGGCGGCGGTCAAGAATGTTGGTCGTGAAGCCATGGCTGGCATTATTCGCGACCGCGAGGAAAACGGACCATATAAGGATGTATTTGATTTATCAAATCGCCTTAACCCCAGGCACATGAATAAACGGCAGGCGGAAAATTTATGTCGGGCTGGGGCATTTGATGCCTTATTGAGTGATAGGGCCCAGGTATTTGCATCAATCGAAATGCTGCTCCGGCAGGCGCAACAATCGGAACAAGAAAGGGATACTGGGCAAGTTAATTTATTCGGTGGCGCGACGGAAAGCGTTGCGGCGACACCTTTACTCCCATTGGTCTCGCGGTGGACTACCATGGAACAGTTGAAACAGGAATTCGATGCTGTGGGTTTTTATCTATCCGGTCACCCTTTGGATGCGTGGGCTAAGACTTTGGATAAAGTCGGTGTACGAGAATCTGCTGTATATATTGCGAGTTTGGGCGTATCCGAGAGTGCGGCAAAGCTCGCCGGGACGGTAATGGGGAAAAGAGAATTACGGACGAGAAAAGGCAAGCCCCTTGCCTTCGTTCAGTTATCTGACAGTACAGGGGCATATGAAGTGACCATGTTTGCAGAAACGTTGGAACGAAGCCGGGACCTATTAGTAGTTGGACAATCACTTATATTGAATGTGACAGGCAATCTTGATAACGAACAGCCTAGGCTCACGGTTCAAGGTATCCAACGTCTTGAAACGATGGCCGCCAATATAACAGATGGTGTCCGAATTTTTATGGATGACGATAAACCCATTGAACAACTTGCTTCTGTTTTAAACGAGGGAGGAAAGGGTCGGGGCCGCGTCGCATTAGTGCTTAATATGGAAGAGGAAGCTCGCGAGATAGAAATCGATCTTTCTAGCCATTTTAATATCTCTCCGGAGGTGCGACAGGCGTTGAAATTTGTGCCGGGAGTTATAGATGTTCATGATATTTAGAGAATAATGTCGAATTGCACTGTTTAGCGTACGTTTTCTCTTGCAATTCCTGTATTAGGAGCGTAATCACCGTCCTGTTAAATTCGCACGTGGGTTCGGGTTTTATTGTGTTGATAATTCCCATCCGGTGTTCGGACAATGATGTCCAGGACCACTACCCACGGAGGCTCAACCGGAAAAGGAGATAGCAGAATGGCTCTGCCTACTTTTACTATGCGTCAGCTCTTGGAAGCTGGTGTACATTTTGGTCATCAATCCCGTCGTTGGAACCCGAAAATGGGTCCTTATATCTTCGGGTCCCGTAATAAAATTCATATTCTCGATCTACAACAAACTGTTCCATTGTTGTATCAGGCGCTAAAAGTCGTTCGTGATACAGTTGCTGGCGGCGGTCGCGTGTTGTTTGTTGGCACAAAACGCCAAGCTTCAGAAATTGTTGCGGACAGTGCAAAACAGTGCGCCCAGTTCTATGTCAATCATCGCTGGCTTGGCGGTATGTTGACCAACTGGAAAACCGTATCAAACTCGATTAAGCAGCTTCGTAAACTGGAAGAACAACTGTCAGGCGACAGCAGCGGATTGACCAAAAAAGAAGTTCTGAGAATGACACGTCAACGCGACAAACTTGAGCGCGCGCTAGGCGGCATTAAAGAAATGGGCGGTCTGCCGAATGTTATCGTCGTGATCGATACTAATAAAGAAGAACTTGCTGTTCAGGAAGCTAACAAACTTGGTATCCCGGTGATTGGTATTTTGGACAGTAATTCTAATCCGGATGGCATTACTTACCCGATTCCAGGAAATGATGATGCACTGCGTGCAATTAACTTATATTGCGACTTATTCAAGCAAGCAGTGATCGACGGCATTTCTGTCGAAATGGCTGACGATGGCGTGGATCTTGGCGCGGCTGAGACACCGATCATGGAAGAAGAAATACCAGCAGCGGAAGCTGTGGCTGAAGAAGTTGTTGCCACGGAAGAAGTGGCTGCGGAAGAAGTTGTTGTCGCAGCGACCGAGGAAACGGCAACCGTTGAAACGGACGCAAAAGCTTCTTAAGTAATCTTTTGCCCCGGATTTTTTTGAAACCGGGGCAATTGCCTTTATCACATTCTTATTACGTGAGGACTGAGTTATGGCTGCTATTACAGCTGGACTAGTGAAAGAACTCCGCATCAAGTCAGGTGCGGGCATGATGGATTGTAAAAAAGCGTTGACCGAAACAGACGGCGATGTCGATGCTGCCATTGATTGGCTGCGGACCAAAGGTTTGGCGACGGCTGCCAAGAAATCTGGCCGTGTTGCGGCTGAAGGGCTTGTCGCTGTTGTCTCTAGCGGGACATCTGGTGCCGTTGTTGAAGTGAACGCAGAAACGGACTTTGTTGGTCGGAATGAAGATTTTCAAAGCCTGGTGATGAGCATTGCAGAGGTTGCCGCTGAAATCGGAGGCGACGTTGATGCAATTAAAGGGTCAATATATCCTGGCTCTTCGAACACCGTGGAAGAAAAGCTGACATCTGCTATTTCGACAATTGGCGAAAACATGAATTTGCGCCGAGCAGAAAGGCTTTCCGTCAATAGCGGTGTTGTTGCGTCATACGTACATAACTCGGTTGCGGACGGATTGGGTAAAATTGGTATTTTAGTGGCACTGGAAAGTGCCGGCGATACTGCTGCCCTTGCAGTGTTAGGTAAGCAGATTGCCATGCATGTGGCAGCGACAAGCCCGCAGTCAATAAGCGTGAATGATCTTGATCCAGCAGCCATCGAGCGTGAACGCGCTGTGCTATCACAGCAGGCACGTGAATCAGGAAAGCCGGAAGAAATTATCGGCAAAATGGTCGAGGGTCGTCTGAGTAAATTTTATAAGGATGTTGTTCTATTAGAACAAACTTTTGTCGTTGATGGTGAAAATTCTGTAAAAGCAGCAATTGATCTAGTAGCCAAAGAAATTGGTAGCCCGATCGAAGTTGCAGGAATGGTTCGCTACGCAGTTGGTGAAGGTATCGAGAAAGAAGAAACTGATTTTGCCGCAGAAGTTGCCGCAGCAGTCAGCTAATTCTAAGAGTAAAATTTATATGGCGGTCTCGATCACGAGGCCGCCATATTTTTATGTCTAAATAAGTTTAGGTGTTTGATTTTCATTGATGAAGTCGTCTGCCTTTTCAAATTCTACTTTTTCTGTATGCTGTCTTTCCGACGCCGGATTATCAACAGTATTCTTTGGGGAATAAAATGTCGAACACACCTCAGTATCGCCGGGTTTTGCTAAAATGTTCAGGAGAAGCGCTTTTAGGAAATCAGCAATACGGGATCGACGTTGAGACAGTCACAAGAATTGCCGCCGATATAAAAGAAGCCCACGATATGGGCGTAGAGGTTTGTGTCGTGGTTGGCGGCGGCAACATCTTTCGCGGTGTTTCCGGTACAGCTCAAGGTATGGATCGCTCGAGTGCTGATTATATGGGAATGATGGCGACAGTCATGAACGCCTTGGCGCTTCAAAATGCAATCGAACGACAGGGCATGGATAGCCGGGTGCTTTCGGCAATTCCGATGTCTGCTGTTTGCGAACCGTACATACGCAGGCGTGCAGAACGGCATTTGGAAAAAGGCAGGGTTGTTATCTTTGCGGCTGGAACGGGTAACCCTTATTTTACAACGGATACAGCGGCGGCACTTCGTGCGGCGGAGATGAAATGCAATGCTTTGCTTAAAGGCACAAATGTTGACGGTGTCTATGACAAAGATCCTCAAAAGCACGATGATGCGACAAGATATGAATCCCTTTCTCATCTGGAAGTTCTCGCTCAGGATCTTAAAGTAATGGACGCTGCCGCAATATCGCTCGCGCGCGAAAACAATATTCCTATTCTTGTTTTTTCAATTCAAGAAGAGGGCTCGTTTGCGCGGGTCTTGAAAAAAGAAGGTTGTTTCACAGAAGTGATCTAAAGGGTATAAGGTCTGCCAGACAAAAATACGTTTTATTGAGGATTGTTCTTCAATAGTGAGGGAGAAGAAATATGGCTGCCGGAAATATGAAAGATCTTGAAAAACGTATGCAAGGGGCATTGGATGCGTTAAAGCATGAATTCGCGGGACTACGAACTGGGCGAGCTCATGTGAGTTTACTCGATTCTGTCATGGTTGAAAGTTATGGCGCTCAAATGCCGATCGTTCAAATTGCAACTGTTAGTGCGCCAGAACCTCGCTCATTGTCAGTTCAAGTTTGGGATAAAACAAACGTCAAAGCTGCTGAAAAAGGTATTCGAAATGCTGGCCTTGGTTTGAACCCTGTCGTGGATGGTACGACCGTGCGTGTTCCCATACCGGAACTCACGGAGGAGCGGCGTGCAGATCTGGCTAAAATAGCTGGGACTTATTCTGAAAACGCTAAAATTGCCATCCGAAATGTTCGCCGTCATGGCATGGATGATGTAAAAAAAGCTGAAAAAGACGGAGATATTTCTAAAGATGAGTTGAAGAAGTCTGAGGATGAAATACAGAAGCTAACGGATGACTACGTTACATCGGCAGATAGCCTGCTAAGTGACAAACAAGCGGAAATCATGCAGGTCTGATTGATGGACGCCGCAACCACCCAAAAAATTACCGATTCTAAAGTTCCCACTCATGTTGCCATTATTATGGATGGCAATGGGCGTTGGGCAAAAAAAAGAGCACTTGGTCGATTGAAAGGCCATGAAAAAGGCGCGGAAGCGGTTCGCGAAGCTTTAAAGGGCTGCGAAGATCTCGGTATTCAATACCTGACTTTATATGCCTTCTCGTCGGAAAATTGGAGCCGGCCGCCTGAAGAAGTAAGTCACTTGATGGGATTGTTTCGTTTCTTTTTCAAAAAAGAACTGAAAGCCTTGTTGGAAGCAGGTATCCGCGTCAAATTTATAGGTAATATACGAAAATTACCCGAGGATATTCAACTACTTGCGAATACGGTTGTGGAGCAAAGCAAATCGAATACAAAGCTTGTTCTAACAATTGCGCTGAGTTACGGAAGCCATGCGGAAATTACTGCCGCGGTTCGGAAAATTGGAGAGTGGATTGAAGCGGGCGAGTTGAAACCAAACGATATCACCGAAGATCTAATCCATCAAAATTTGGACACTGCCGATACTCCCGATCCCGATTTGCTTATCAGAACGAGCGGTGAGAAGAGGTTGAGTAATTTTTTACTATGGCAAAGCGCGTATACTGAATTGGTTTTCCTGGATGTATTATGGCCTGATTTTTCGAAAAGCGATCTTAAAGAAGCGGTGGCGGAATATGCGGGCCGCTGTCGTCGCTTTGGAGCTCTGTAGTGACGGATAACAGATTTTCTTCGTTACAGCTAAGAGTGATGTCGGCCTGTGTTCTTGCACCGATTGCCGTTGCTGCGCTTTATTTCGGTGATCTATATTTCGCGACATTTTTAGGCTTGGCGTCGGTCGCGATGTGCTATGAGTGGTGTATGGCCTCTCTGTCCAGCCGGCGATTGTTGTTTACTGTTGTGACAACTGTGACAGTTTTGATAGCCCTGTGCGTCTCCTATTATTTTTCTCTATCTCAATCAATTATGGTGCTTATATGTGGCGCGATCGTAATGGCGCTTGCAGGATCTTTGCTTAAACAAGGAAAAGATTTCCAGTGGCTCTTTTTGGGCCCTTTTTGTATAGGATTACCAGTGGTATCTCTTTTGGTTATCCGAAATATTCCGGAAGACGGGTTTGCTCTTGCAATAACGTTATTTTTTGTAATTTGGGCGACTGACATTGGTGCATATTTCGCAGGTAAAACCATTGGTGGCCCGAAGATAGCGCCCTCAATTAGCCCAAATAAAACGTGGGCAGGACTCATCGGCGGCATGGTTGCGGCCATGATCACCGCGTTTTGTATGGTGTATTTCTTGATTAATGCCGAAACTGCCCCATTTGGAATAGTAATTCTTGGGGCTATTTCTGCAATATTGGCGCAAGCAGGTGATTTTTCTGAATCTGCCTGGAAAAGAAAATTCGGTATTAAGGACGCGAGTAACCTAATTCCGGGCCACGGGGGTGTTCTTGATCGGCTGGACGGTATTTTATTCGTTGCACCTGGTTTGATGGCATTGTTACTGCTTACGAGTGGAAATTAGGATGATCACCGGTATGGGTGCTAATGAATTTTCTCGAAAACCTAGAGGTGAACTCCGTCGAATAAGCGTATTTGGATCGACAGGATCAGTAGGGATTAACACGCTTGAGTTAGTCGCGGCTTCTGCGGAAGAATTTCAAGTAGAAGTTCTGACAGCCAATGAAAATGTCGCTCTACTCGCTGAACAGGCTAAGAAGTTAGATGCTAAATTAGCCGTCGTTGCAAATGAAGCGTATTTTGGCGAACTTAAAGACTTGCTTTCCGATACCGAGATAGAAGTCGCCGGCGGCCAGAAAGCACTAATTGAGGCAGGCTCCAGGGACGTGGATTGGGTTATGGCAGCGATTGTTGGCGCTGCCGGACTGGCACCGACTTTAGCGGCAATTCAAACAGGGGCGATTATCGCTCTTGCCAACAAAGAATCGTTAGTTTGCGGCGGATCGCTTGTTTTGGATAATGTTCGAAAATACGGCGCGACGCTTTTACCTGTCGATAGCGAACATAATGCGATATTCCAAGTACTTGATTTCAATCAGATTGATAAAGTGGAACGCCTTATATTGACCGCTTCCGGCGGCCCTTTTCTAAATCTAAGCTATGAAGAAATGCGGCTTGTCTCCCGCGAGCAAGCATTGGCTCACCCCAACTGGGACATGGGGGCAAAAATATCCATTGATAGCGCAACGATGATGAATAAAGGGTTAGAGCTAATAGAAGCCGCCCATCTATTTCCCCTTCCACCAGAACAGATTGATATTCTAGTACATCCTCAATCAATTATTCATAGCATGGTTGAATATCGTGATGGATCCGTTTTGTCCCAGATGGGATCGCCGAATATGAAAACTCCTATTTCCTACACGTTGGGTTGGCCGGATAGGCACCAATTTAACGCTGATCGGTTAGACCTTGCGAAAGTTGGGTCTTTAACTTTTCTTAACCCTGATCCAATAAGATTTCCGGCATTAAGGTTAGCAAGAAATGCTCTGAAAACTGGAAAATCTGCGCCAACGACACTAAATGCAGCTAACGAGGTAGCGGTAAAAGGGTTCCTTGACGGAGAACTGGGATTTTTGGATATTTGTTCCGTGGTGGAAGAAACATTGCAACGAAGTAAGATTGTTGAACTCAATTCTATTGAAGACATAGTTGACATTGATCAATTGGGAAGAGAACAGGCCCTCTCTATTGTTAAACAATTTGCGTAGAAAATGAACGGGAAAACGGTAGTACACTATGAATTTCATCATTGATAATTGGATTTATATTCCAGCCTTTGTCGTCGTGATAACGGTACTCGTTTTTGTCCATGAATATGGGCATTATAAAGTCGCTCGCCTTTGTGGAATTAAAGTAGATGAATTTTCCATCGGCTTTGGTCCTGAAATCTTTGGCCGAGTTGACAAAAATGGATGCCGCTGGAAAGTAGGATCTATTCCTTTTGGTGGCTATGTGAAATTTCACGGGGACGCAGGCGTGGCGAGTAACGCTTCGACTGATGTTGAGGAAATTTCCGAGGAAGAAAAAAAAGTAAGCTTCCATCACAAACCGTTATATCAACGGGCGGCCGTTGTTTTAGCTGGACCTGCTGCAAATTTTATTTTTGCCATTGCGGCACTTGCTATACTTTTCATGGTTTTGGGGCAGGCACAAACGCCGCCGGTAGCAGGTGAAATTGTTGCAGACAGCGCGGCAGCGGCAGCCGGTATGGAGCCGGGCGACAGAGTTCTATCTGTCGATGGCGTCAGTATCGCGAGTTTCGAACAACTACGTCGCACTGTTGTCGTTGGACTAGATGAACCATTGCAGATGAAGATTGATCGTGCGGGGACAATAATTCCACTCGCGATTACGCCCAAGATAGTCGTTCAAACCGATGCGGATGGGAATGTTCAGAAAATAGGCCAGCTGGGAATCAAATCTACAGGACGTGAGTTCGTCAAACATGGACCAATAAGCGCTCTGGCAAGTGCAGTTGATCAGACTTTGTTCATAACGACGGCAACCTTTAAAGGCGTCGGTCAGATGATCAGCGGGGCACGGGATGTCGCCGAGCTTAGTGGACCGCTTGGTATTCTTAAAATGTCTGGTGACGCCGCGAAACGTGGAGAGGATTTCACTGATAAAGCGCTCTCTCTGTTTAACTTTATGATATTTGTCTCTATTAGCCTTGGACTTATTAATTTATTCCCGATTCCCATGTTAGACGGCGGGCATCTGGTTTTTTATATTTATGAGGCCATTGTCGGGAAACCATTAAACGCAAAAGCGATGGAATATAGCTTTAGAATTGGCTTGTCGCTTGTATTAATGTTGATGGTTTTCGCCACTTGGAACGATATCAATAAACCTTGGGTAAAAGATTTTTTCACGGGCCTGTTTTCCTAGAGGCAAAGGTCTGATAAAACATATGCAAAATTAGTCTTAAGATTTCCTCTTCGGGGTTAAAAATTTGCGTGTGATTATATTATTCGTGCTGTTCGCGTTTACAGCGCTGACAGTAACAGCGACAACGGGTTCGGTGACACACGCCCAATTGTCTTCTATCATCTCAGAAATTCGCATTGATGGAAATCAGCGGATTGAAGACAGTACGGTGAAATCCTACCTTTTGGTAACAGAGGGAAATCCCTATGACAGAGCTCGGGTCGACAGGTCTTTAAAATCACTTTTTAATACTGGTTTATTTGCCGATGTTTCTATCCGGCAAGAAGGTACCGTTTTAATTGTTGATGTTGTTGAAAACCCAATTATAAATCGACTTGCCTTTGAGGGAAACCGAACTCTTGAGGATGAAGTTCTTTCAGCGGAAATCCAACTCAGACCACGTATTGTATATACACGTGCACGCGTTCAAAATGATGTTCAGCGCCTGATTACTGTATACCGCCGAAGTGGTCGGTTCGCCGCAACAGTTGAACCGAAAGTAATTTTGTTGCCGGAAAATCGTGTCGATTTGGTTTTCGAAATTACGGAAGGGCAGCAGACAGGCATTAAAAAAATTCGTTTTCTAGGTAATAAAAAATTTAGCGATAGCAAACTCTTAAGTCAAATTTCTACAGAAGAAACCCGCTGGTATAATTTTCTCTCGGATTCAGATACCTATGATCCTGATCGTCTGACCTTTGATCGAGAATTACTCCGAAAATATTACCTATCGAAGGGATATGCAGACTTCAGAGTTGTTTCAGCAATTGCGGAACTTACCCCCGATCGCGATGGTTTTTTTATTACTTTTGCCGTTGACGAAGGCCCTAGATATGATTTTGGAGCGATTAGCGTTGAAACAGAAATAAAGGATATACAGCCAGAAGCATTGATGGAGTTCGTCACAACTATTGAAGGGGATACTTATAATGCTGACAAGATTGAAGGTAGCGTCCAAAATCTCAACTTTGAGCTTGGAAAGCTCGGATACGCCTTTGTTAATGTACGTCCACAAGTTTCCCGAGATCGTGAATCATTAACAATTGGATTGATCTACGAAATTCGTAAAAGTCCACGTGTTTACGTGGAAAAAATAAATATCACGGGTAATGTGAGAACTCTTGATTACGTCATCCGCCGCGAATTTGAATTGGCGGAGGGCGATGCGTTCAATACTGCCTTATTGCAAAAATCTAGATCCCGTGTTCGAGGCCTAAATTTTTTCGAAAAAGCGGAAATTTCTCAAGAAGAAGGATCCGCACCTGATAAAACAATAATAAATGTTGACGTTCAAGAAAAGTCGACTGGTGAACTGAGTGTTGGTGCAGGCTTCTCAACTTCAGAATCCGTTTCCGCTAATATGCAAATTCGCGAGCGTAACTTGTTAGGAAAAGGTCAGGATTTAAGGCTGGGGATTTCGTTTGGCGCAGATAGCCAGCAGATTGATCTTGGATTTACGGAACCTTATTTCCTCAACCGTGATTTGAGTGCTGGTTTTGATATATTTAGTACGAAGCGAGATTTACAAGATGAAAGCGGGTACAACCTTGAAAGACTTGGTCTAATTCTAAGTACAGGCTTTCCAATAAAAGAAGATATTCGGGGGTCAATTAATTACAGTTTAGTAAATGAAAAAATTGATAATTTGAATAGTGACGCGTCGACCGTGATCCAGAAATCGGAGGGTGAGTATCTTATCTCATCTATCGGGTATAATATAACGATAAGTGATTTGGATGATATTTTATTTCCAACGACCGGTAGTAAGTGGATCTTTGGTAATAATGTTTCTGGTCTCGGTGGGGATGTGCGCTCACTCGAGACCACGGCAAGTTACATACGGTTTTTCCCTGTTTATGAAAACGATGTTGTGTTTAGCACTGGAGCAACCGGTGGCTATATCGTAGGGTTGGGAGAGGACGTTATAATCTTGCAACGTTTTAACGCCGGGGGCAGCAATTTTAGAGGATTTGAAAATCGTGGTATTGGTCCGCGGGACATAGCAAGTGGGGATGCTCTTGGAGGAAATGCGTATATAATCGGGTCGGCAGAGTTACGTTTCCCGCTCGGTCTTCCACAGGAATATGGTATATTGGGGAGAACGTTCGTGGATGTTGGAACGTTAACTGGAATTGACGATAACGATTCAGGAATTGCCGATAGTGGTAGTATTCGGGCATCTGCGGGTGTCGGCATGAATTGGGTTTCTCCTTTTGGACCAATTCAAATTAATATTGCCTACGCGTTCTTGAAAGAAGATTATGATAAAGACGAAATTTTTGCCCTTGATTTTGGGACGCGGTTTTAGGAAATCATATGACGAAAACAAAAACGGTTCGATTGTTTCTTCTCTGTACCGCAATGTTTGTATTTTCAGTACAATATGCAAACAGCCAGACAGTGCGCAATGACGTTATCGGCGTTATTGATATTAGACTTATAATGCAGAATTTGTCTGTCGTTCAGGATATTGATACTCAGGTTAAATCTCTCGAAGAAAAAATAAAAATTGAGTTCAGAGATAGGGAGCTTAAATTAAAGAGCGAAAAAGAACAAATAGAACGCCAGAAAGTTCTTGTTACCCCCCAAATTTATGCGCAAAAACAAAAAGAATTTAATCTGAAGGCCAAAGGATTCCGCCGTGAAATTGAAGAAAAATCCCGGCGTTTACAGCAAGCCCGAGCGATGGCATTAACTGAAGTTCGAGAAAGCATGATCCCGCTTACGCATGTGATAATGAGTAATTATGGCGCGACTGTCGTTTTTGATCAGAACGAAATATTGTTTGCGGATCAATCATTAGATCTTACGCCCCAAGTTATTAAAGAACTTAACGGGAAACTGAGCAAAGTGGTTGTTAAATTGCCGCCATTGAAGAAAAGCTAATGCCAGATTCAGTGTTTTTTTCGTCAGAAGGTCCTTTTTCTTTAGGGGAAATTGCTACCTTACCTGGTGTCAAATTAGATTCTGAGGCGGATCCGAATACGATAATTTCGGACGTAAAGCCTCTTGATTTAGCTGGTGAGGGAGATTTGACGTTTCTAAGTAATCCTAAGTATGGACAAGCATTTTTAGAAACTAAAGCGACTGCGTGCGTGGCACCGGAAAAAGCACGGGGTAACCACCCAAAAGGCTTGTCTTTATTGATTTCGCCGGATCCGTATAAAGCATATGCGCATATTGCCGCCAAGTTTTACCCACCTGTCCCGGGATCAGGAGTTATTGATTCAACAGCTATTATTTCGCCGTCCGCCAAACTGGGCCCACATGTCTCTGTCGGACCGTATACTATTATCGAAGATAACGTTGAAATCGGAAATAATTGCATAATTGGACCACTATGCCACCTAGGAAAAAACATAAAATTGGGTACCAATTGCCGTCTTGGAACAAGCGCTGTGTTAAGCCATTGCTTTTTGGGAAACAATGTTTCCATCTATAATGGCGTAAAAATCGGACAGGATGGTTTCGGGTTCGCACCGGATGCTGTTGGACATGTTAAGGTACCGCAGTTGGGCCGGGTAATTATTGGTTCCAATGTTGAAATTGGGGCTAATTCTACAATCGACCGAGGAGCAGGCCCGGATACGATGATTGGCGACAACACTTGGATCGATAATCTCGTCCAAATCGGACATAATGTAGTCATCGGAAAAGGCTGTATTATTGTGGCGCAAGTTGGTATCGCAGGAAGTTCTAAAATTGGCGACTATGTAGTTTTTGGGGGGCAGGCGGGAATGGCAGGTCATGCGACCGTCGGAACCGGCGCCAAAATATCTGCCCGCGCCGGTGTAACAACAGATGTTCCCGCGGGCGAAGTATATGCTGGTTTTCCAGCGCGGCCAATAAAGCAATTCTTCCGCCAACTGGCAACATTAAATAGATTATCCAAAGGTAAAGGGTCGAAGAAATGACTGATAAACCACGGGCCGATCTGGTTGAAACCCTCGATATCCAAGACATTTTGGAAATGATTCCGCACAGGTATCCTTTGTTGCTGGTGGACAGGCTAATAAACATCATTCCTGGAAAATCAGCGACTGGCGTAAAAAACGTCACTATGAACGAGCCGCAGTTTCAGGGGCATTTTCCGGGCCGACCGATTATGCCCGGTGTCATGATAGTTGAATCAATGGCACAGACGGCAGGGGTACTGGTTATAAAAACACTTGGTGCGGAGTCCAAGGGTAAACATGTTTTGTTTATGTCCATTGATAACGCAAAATTTCGCAAACCCGTGGTACCCGGCGATACCATGCATGTAAATGTTGAAATAATGCAGCAACGAGGACCTGTCTGGCGGTTTTCAGGCGTCGTATTGGTGGATGATAAAAAAGTCGCGGAAGCCGATTTCTCGGCAATGATTGTCGATTAATCCCGGTAACTCGCTGTAACATAGCTTGATTTGAGCAATCAAACGTTCCTTGTTAGCTATAGTATATAATATCCTTAGTAAAATTTGCAGGTAGCAAGGTGTTTTATGACCATGATACATGAGACGTCGATCATCGAAGATGGCGCTGTTGTTCATCCCGAAGCGACGGTTGGCCCTTTTTGTGTGGTAGGGAGAGATGTAACTCTTGCAGCCGGCGTAATCCTTAAATCACATGTTGCTGTGTCCGGCAATACGTCAATTGGTAGTGGAACAACCATATTTCCTTTTGCTTCAATCGGTCATGCCCCTCAAGATTTGAAATACCAGGGTGAGAATTCCGAATTGGTAATCGGCAAGAATTGCACGATTCGCGAACATGTGACAGTCAATCCCGGGACAACAAGTGGTGGAATGTTGACGCGTATCGGAGACAATTGTTTATTAATGATTGGCGCTCATGTGGCCCATGATTGTCTCATTGGGAATGACGTTATCCTGGTTAATAACGCCACGTTGGGTGGCCATGTTGAAATTGGAAACTACGTTATCATTGGCGGTCTGTCTGCTGTTCACCAATTCGTTCGCATTGGTGAACACGCGATGATAGGAGGCGCATCGGGAATTGAAACGGATGTAATTCCATTCGGCTCTGCGACAGGCAATCGGGCAAATATTAATGGGCTGAATTTGACGGGTATGAAAAGGCGCGGGATTGAACGCGAAGACATTCATATTTTGCGCAGTGCTTATAAATATTTATTCTCGGATGAGGGAACCTTCTCTGATCGAGCCAGTGAGTTATCAGAGAAATTTCCAAATTCAGCTTCTGTTCAAATTGTTCACAAATTTTTAAATGAAGAATCAAAACGTGGATTCTGCCAAACAAACTAAAACCCTGGCACGTCGCGTCGGCATTATTGCTGGGCGAGGAAATTTACCTATTGCTTTGGCGCGGTCTTTACGTGCAGACGGCGAGATGCCTTTTTTACTCCTGATTGAAGGGGAAGCAGATCCAGATCACTATGCTGACTTCCCCTACAAAGTCGTTAGAATTGCCAAAGTTGGGCAATTTTTAAAAACTCTTGCTGCGGAAAAATGTACCCACATAACGTTGGCGGGACCTGTTAATCGACCCGATTTTAAAAAGCTGGTCCCTGATTTCGAAGGCATAAAGCTTCTCGCGAAAATAAGTGGAACGTTAAGCAAAGGGGATGACGGATTGATGACCGCCATTACGACTTTTATCAAGAACAAGGGGTTTGAGATTGTTGGCGCTCACGAGCTAACCGGCAGTATGTCCATAAGTAAAGAGCAATTGGGATCAGTCAGTCCCTCAGAACAAGACCGCAAGGACATCAAAGAAGGTATCCGGATCGTTAAGGCGATAGGAGAACTGGATATTGGACAGGCGGCAATTGTTCGGGATGGCTATGTCCTAGCAGTGGAAGCCGCTGAAGGAACAGATGGGCTATTGCAACGCGTTAAAACCTTTTCCTGGGATAACCCGGCCGGTGTTCTCATTAAGCTTTCTAAACCGGGACAAGATCTTCAAGCAGACATGCCGACAATCGGCCCTGAAACGGTCACTGAAGCCATTGACGGAAATTTACGGGGTATTGCTGTAGAAGCAGGCCTAACACTTGTTCTGGATAAGGCAGAGATCATTCGGCGTGCGGATGAGGGAGGAATATTTGTTCTCGGTGTAAGCGACAGTTTTAAAGTCTGATGGATGGAAAAAGGAAATATAGAATATTTCTAACCGCCGGAGAACCATCTGGCGATGCCCTGGGCGTCAAGCTTATGCAAGGCCTGAAGATAAAACTGCCTGATCAAGTAGAATTTTTTGGTGTGGGCGGCCCTTTAATGTGCGCAGAAGGTATGTGTTCTCTATTTCCTATGGAAGAATTGACCGTCATGGGATTATTCGAAGTTCTTCCAAGGCTTCGGCTTATTCTGAGCCGTATTTCCGAAACAGCCAAAAACGTATCAGAGACGAAATCTGATATCTTTATTTCCATTGATGCGCCGGATTTTAGTTTTCGGGTGGCCAAAAAACTAAACGGATCCGTTATCCCTAAAGTGCACTATGTGGCTCCCTCTGTTTGGGTGTGGCGGCCGGGGAGAGCGAAAAAGATCGCTGCACTGTACGACCACCTCCTTACTGTTTTGCCATTCGAGCCCCTCTATTTTACAGCCGTTGGCTTACCCTCGACATTTGTCGGACATTCTGTTGTGGAAACCGGCGCGGACAACGGCGATGCGGCTGCTTTCAAAGCGGCTTACCAGATCCCGCAGGACGAAAAAATTCTCTTACTTTTGGCAGGTAGTCGTCGCGGAGAAGTGGCCCGGCATTTACCCATATTCGAGGAAGCGTTGAAACGAGTGAAAGCTGACGTTGGAAACTTCACCGTAGTTGCCCCAGTAATTGGTCCCACCGGCAAAATTGTCAGCGATGCCCTGCGGTCCTGGCCTTTCAAAAGCATCATCATTGACGGTGCGGCAGAAAAATATGATGCCATGGCGGCAGCTGATGTTGCACTTGCGGCTTCTGGCACAGTGGGATTGGAACTCGCACTTGCCGGCTTACCAAATGTGATTGGGTACAAAATGAACCCGTTAACGTCTTGGTTTGCGCGGCGGATGATCAAAATTAGACATGTAAATTTGGTCAACATTCTTTTGAAGAGAGATGTCGTGCCCGAACATATTCTGGAATTCTGTACGGTCGAAAATTTGCACCGGTCATTGACTGAACTTTTCCGGTCTGAACAAAAAAGAAAAGCCCAGATTGATCAGTTTCAAGAGGCCATGTTATTATTAGGGCAGGGCGGTCAAGCCCCCGGGGTGCGTGCAGCAAACGTAATAGTGAAACTTCTCACTGAGAAAGACTAAAATGAACGAAAAAAATACTAGTAATTTCAGAATGTTACACACGATGATTCGTGTAAAAAATCTAGATAAATCTATCAAGTTTTATGTGGAGAATTTGGAAATGAAACTTCTACGTAAAACAGATTTTCCAGGCGGTAAATTTACGTTGGCCTTTGTTGGTTATGGAGATGAAAAAGATACAACGGTTGTTGAACTAACACATAACTGGGATCAAGCTGAACCCTATGATCTGGGAAACGGTTTTGGACATCTGGCGTTAGGTGTACAAGATATTTATGGAATCTGCGAAAAACTTGAAGCACAAGGCGTTGAAATTCCAAGGCCGGCCGGTCCCATGAAACACGGAAAATCGGTCATTGCTTTCATTAAAGACCCAGATGGTTACATGATTGAACTAGTAGAGCGCTAGTTTAACCTACGTACCATGCGCCCGCGAAAAAAAGTATGCCGGCCAACGGCAAAACATAGACGAAAGCTTTTTTCATACGAAACGCGAATGGCGCACCGTTATCGTTCGCCGCGCGCAGATATAATTTTGTTGGTTTTGCGACCCCTTCGGAACGAACCGAAGGGGGCGTTTTGATATTTATGTTGGAGCGGAATGCCACAATACTATCGCTTATTCAAATCAACATAAGGCCGCTCATCGTACCCTGTATAAAGCTGACGCGGGCGGCCAATTTTTTGTGATGGATCTTCCATCATTTCATTCCATTGAGCGACCCAGCCAACTGTCCGTGCAAGTGCAAATAGAACGGTAAACATACTTGTTGGAAAACCTAAGGCCTGCAATATGATGCCGGAGTAAAAATCGACATTTGGGAACAATTTCTTTTCAACAAAATATGGGTCTTCGAGCGCAATGCGTTCAAGTTCTATGGCCAGCTTGAGCATGGGTTCGTCGCGAATGCCCAGTTCGTCCAAAACTTCGTGACATGTTTGTTGCATGACTTTCGCCCGAGGGTCGTAGTTCTTATATACCCGATGGCCGAAACCCATTAACCGGAAAGGATCGTTTTTGTCCTTGGCTTTTGCTATATACTCTTGGACCCGATCGACGGTACCAATTTCGTTTAGCATCGCCAGAACCGCCTCATTAGCGCCGCCATGGGCAGGGCCCCAAAGGCAGGCAATTCCCGCGGCAATACATGCGAAAGGATTAGCTCCCGATGAGCCCGCCAGACGAACTGTTGACGTGGATGCATTCTGTTCATGGTCAGCATGTAGAATAAAAATGCGATCCATGGCACGGGAAACCGTTGGCGACATTTTATATTGCTCGGCTGGAACACTGAACGTCATATGCAGAAAGTTCTCGGCATAGGACAAATCATTGCTCGGGTAGATGAACGGTTGTCCAACCGAATATTTATACGCCATGGCGGCAATCGTCGGCATTTTGGCGATTAGACGGTAGCTGGCGATCATCCGTTGTTTTGGATCGTTTATATCTGTGCTGTCATGATAGAAAGCTGAAAGTGCACCTACGACACCCACCATAATAGCCATTGGATGTGCGTCACGACGGAAACCCTTGAAGAATTGGATCAGTTGTTCGTGCAACATTGTATGATACGTAATGTCGTGGGAGAATTTATCTTTCTGAGCAGAATTGGGCAGTTCACCTTTTAGCAATAGAAAGCAGACTTCCATGAAATCACTGTGTTCTGCCAACTCTTCGATTTTGTAGCCACGGTGCATCAAAACGCCTTCGTCGCCGTCGATATAAGTGATGGCTGACTCACATGAGGCTGTCGATGTAAAACCCGGATCATAGGTAAAATGGCCGGTTTGCGCATAGAGTTTACGAACATCAACGACAGAGGGACCAACACTTCCGGATAACAACGGTAAATCCGTCGCGCCATCTTGTTTATCTTCGCTAAGTTTTACATTTCCAGTGACAGTTGAGCTGCTCATTAATTCCCTATCCTTCATTAAGCAGGCACCAATTTGCCCGCGTCAGGTTGCAAAAACTCGAAACAGAGTTTAACTTTTTGCCATTATAAGAGACTAGTCCGTTTATGTCCAAAGGGACACATGACTGGCGCGGCTTATGACATAGATACCGCATCTCGGATTCGTCCGATTGATTCTTCTCGCCCAAGTACCTCGAGAACATCAAATATTCCGGGCGAAACAGTGGTGCCCGTTAACGCCGCCCGCAAAGGCTGCGCAATTTTCCCCAATTTTAACTCTTCTGATTCCGCCGCTGCCCGAACAGCAGATTCTGCAGATTCTTTCGTCCACTCACTCTGTTGCTCCAACCGGTCGGCTAACCGGGAAAGAACACCTTTTGCAACATCGTCCAGTAAATTACTGGCTTTGTCGTCTAATGCCAAAGGTCGGTTGGCAATAAGGAAGAGAGAGCTATCTGCGAGGGATATTACTGATTTTGCTCGTTCTTTCAAGCCGTTCATGGATTTTTCTATTAACTGTTCGCCCTCTGGCGACACGGATTTACCAGTTTTCTGCTCGATAACTGGTAAAATTAGGGCGGTTAAATATAGGTTATCTGCCTCTCGTATGTAGATGCCATTGAGGTTCTCCAGTTTGGTAAAATCAAATCGAGACGCCGATTTCCCTACGTTTTCAAGATTAAACCACTCGATAGCCTGTTCTGTGGAAATGAGTTCATCGTCGCCGTGTGACCAGCCTAACCTTATAAGATAATTTCGGAGTGCTTCTGGCAGATATCCCATATCCCGATAAGCTTCAACGCCTAACGCTCCGTGTCGTTTTGACAATTTCGCGCCGTCCGGTCCATGAATCAAGGGAATATGGGCGACTTTTGGAACTCGCCAGCCAATAGCTTCAATCAGTTGCTGTTGGCGCGCTGCGTTAGTTAGGTGATCATCGCCGCGAATAATATCCGTTACGCCCATATCATAATCATCGACAACCACAGAAAGCATATAAGTGGGCGTCCCATCCGCGCGCAGCAGTATCATATCGTCCAACTGTGCATTTGAAAAAGTAACCGGTCCTTGAACGGCATCCTGAACGGTTATGGTGCCTGTATCGGGTGATCTGAAGCGAACTACTGGATCAACACCCTCAGGGGCCTCTGAGAGGGCTTTGTCGCGCCACCGGCCATCATAGACGGGCGGGCGGCCTTCCGCTTTTGCTGTTTCTCTCATTTCCGTCAGTTCTTCTTTAGAAGCATAGCAATGATAGGCTTTTCCCTGACGTAAAAGATCGTTTGCCACTTCCGCATGCCGATCCCGTCGGGAGAACTGAAAAATCGGATCTTCATCCCAGTCCAGGCCGAGCCAGGTCATGCCATCTAAAATTGCGTGAATTGCTTCATCTGTTGAGCGTTGGCGATCGGTATCTTCAATTCTCAAAAGAAACTTGCCGTTATTGTGGCGGGCATAAAGCCAATTGAATAGCGCCGTACGGGCACCGCCGATATGGAGAAAACCAGTAGGAGAGGGGGCAAATCGTGTTACAACTTCCATGAGTATTCACTTTGCAGTTAATTCTTACAATGGTTTTGTAAGAATTTGGATTGATAAATTTAGACATTTTGTACTCTGTGTGATGCCGCAGAGCAAGTAGAGCGTGACAGATGGTTGTTACGAAAATTAAAGCTAACTTCGGTGTGTCCAAATTTTTGACACTGGTTGACCGCGATCGTTCACGTTGGTTTTTCTGGTTTCCTGTTGCACTAGCCAGTGGAATTGCGCTGTATTTCAGTTTGACTTGGCATCCTTCACCCTTCTGGATTTCGGCAACTCCTGCTGCAATACTCGTCGTGGCTTTTGTCAGGCATTCTCGATTTAGGTCAATACGTCTTTTCTTATTCTTTGTATTAGCTATGAGTATGGGGTTTTCAGCCTGCATAATTCGGACATATGTTGTTGGCGCCCCTGTTTTGCAGAAGAAAAAAGTGACCACTGTGTCCGGCGTTATTCTAGACATCTCATCGGGTCTTTCGGCGCACCGACTTTTATTGGGTGAACTAGAATTTGGTGTTGGAAGCGATATCCCCAAGCTGAAATATTTAAGGTTCACTGCCCGGATGCCCGTTGATCATCTACACCCCGGACAAATAGTTGAAACGAAGGTTGTATTGTTGCCGCCGCCGGCACCGGCATATCCCGGCGGTTTCGATTTTCAAAGACATTCCTATTTTAAGTCCATTGGGGCCGTAGGGTATAGCATCAGCAATATTCGGGTTGTTGGTGAGATATCTGGAACTATCGAAACTTTCCGTCGCCTTTCTTCGCGCCTTCGCGGAGCAATTTCCGACAATATAAAAATGTTGGCGCCTCCGGTCGCGGCAGGATTTATCACCGCCGTTTCAACAGGGGATAAACGTGCGATGCCTGATGAGCAGATCGACAATATGCGTCATTCGGGTTTGGCACATTTGCTCGCTATATCTGGTTTGCACATGGGGATGATTGGCGGGTTAATTTTCTTTATTACGCGTTTCGTGCTCGTTCTTATGCCCTATGTTGCACTCCACTATCAGATTAAAAAAAATGCGGCAATTATTGCTCTTCTCGGTCTTACTGGGTATCTGTTTATCAGCGGCATGAGTGTCTCCGCAATTCGGGCCTATATCATGATTTCGGCTATATTTTTGGCCATTTTTTTTGATCGGACGGCGCTGTCATTTCGCATGGTTGTCCTTGCGGCATTAATTATTCTCCTTCTGTTTCCGGAAAGCCTGACGACAGCAAGTTTTCAAATGTCATTTGCAGCGGTTTTTGCGCTTATCTCGCTATATGAAACGATTGGTCCCAAACTAGGACAGTTTGCACGAAGCGGTGGGCTTCCCAGACGTCTTATCGCTTATGTATTTGGAATTGTTCTGACGTCCCTTGTCGCAGGGCTAGCAACGGCTCCTTTCGCCGTTTTTCATTTTGGCCAAGTTGCCGCTTATAGTTTGATCGCGAATTTATTTGCCGTACCGATTATGGGGCTTTGGGTCATGCCTTGGGGTATTGTTGCCTTTATCGCTATGCCATTTCAGATTTCATTTCCGTTTGAAATGATGGGCGTTGGAATTGATCTTATTCTCTGGATTGCTGATGAAACAGCTCATTGGCCAAATTCTGTTCAATATTTAGGAACATTTTCAACATCAAAACTAGTTCTTATCACTTTGTTCAGCCTATGGTTTATGATCTGGCGTACTTCAATTCGCTGGGCAGCTTTGCCTTTTCTTTGTGCGCTTCTATTTGCTTATAAACCATCTCTGGCTCCTGATATCCTGATTTCAGAAACAGGCAATTTATACGCTGTTCGATTATCTGATGAAAAATTGTATTTGTCATCGAAACGTGTTGAAAAATTTGAGGCAGAGCGTTGGCAACTACTCTTCGGACCTATTATCAATGTCACCGCCTCGAAAAAAGTTAACTGTGATCCGTATGGTTGCGTTTTTTTATCGGGCACAGAAGTAATAGCTTTGCCGAAAAATGAACAAGCTCTGGCGATGGATTGTGGTCGGGTGGATATAATCCTTAGCAGGACGCCGGTTAAACGCCCTTGTGCTGCCTTGGAGATAATCGACAAATTTGATCTTTGGAGAAAGGGTTCCCATAGCATTTGGCTTGAAAAATACGGGACACTCCGGATTGAAACGGTTAATGGCGTTCGTGGCGATCGTCCTTGGGTGCCAAACCGTTATTCTTTCGCAAAAAAATGATATATACTAAGCGTATTCAATTGCTTACTAGATTTTTCGAAGTTTTAATATTTCCGGAAAAGGCCGACTAATTGTCCTTGAACCTTCACCTGATCCGGTCCAAAAATACGCGTTTCATAGTCTGGATTAGCCGCTTCCAGAGCGACAGACCCGCCTCTACGGCGCAGTCGTTTCAAGGTTACTTCTCCATCATCAATTAAAGCGACAACAATTTTACCATTTTCCGCCGTATTACTTTCGCAAATAACCACTGTATCCCCATCATGTATACCTGCATCAACCATTGAGTCACCTGCAACTTCAAGGCAATAATGCTTGCCGCTACCGACCATGCCAGCTGGAACATTTATAAAATTGCTAGGATCCGCCAATGCTTCGATCGGAGTACCTGCAGCAATCCGGCCATAAAGTGGCAGTGAAATGCTGTTTTCGTCCGGCTCATTTACATCTAGAAGCGGTTCTTTGGTAGTTTTGCTGGAATTACCAAAATCACCTTGAATAAGGCTCAGGGTGACTGGCGAGGCGCTCGTATCTGCCGTCGCCGCATTCATGGGCACAACATCATCCGGCAATTTCAAAATTTCTAGCGCACGGGCGCGATGGGGCAAACGCCGAATAAATCCTCGTTCCGTTAATCCCGTAATAAGCCGATGAATTCCTGATTTCGATTTTAAATCAAGTGCTTCCTTCATTTCGTCGAACGAAGGAGATACCCCTCTGGTTTCAAGGCATTTATGGATATACATAAGAAGTTGATGTTGTTTATTGGTAAGCATGACCTCTTTCACCATCAAAGAACAAAACGAAAACAATAGCTAATGTTCTACAAAGGTTCTCATTCCACGTCAAGCGCTAATATAGGATTTTTCTTAGACGTCCGGATAGGCAGCCCGAAGTTTTATAATCATTACACGTGACTGCGCCGTAAGCGCGGATGCGGAGGGGGACCTTAACACAAGGCAGTCGGCATCAGCGAGAGGCGACAGCATGGAACTATCTTGTTTTTCAAATAACTCAACAATCGGTAAACCGCCGTCTTCACCAGTAATTCTGGCTCTCAGATAATCCTCACGTTGATCATTTTCTTTAACAGAATGGCTAATGATAGCGGGTGAAAGCGGGGGGAGACGTGGGGGAAGGCCTAAAAGCGCATCGATCGCCGGTATCAAGAAAAGAAAACTGCAAATCATGCTGGACACAGGATTTCCCGGCATTCCTAACATCGGAGTTCCGTTTAGATCACCTGACATCAGCGGTTTTCCCGGTCGCATGGCAATGCGCCAAAAATCGATGGACAGGCCTTCCTTGCCCAATACGGACTGAACCAAATCATGATCACCGACGGAGGCTCCTCCCAACGTAACCAACATATCAGCTGACTGAGCACCGGCAGCCATCTGACGCAAGGAGTCTTCATTGTCCTTGGCGATGCCTAAATCGATGGCTTCGCCGCCAGTTTGTTGAATAAGAGCGGCAACAAGCAAGCTGTTGGAGGAAATAATTTGATTATGGCCCACAGGTTCTCCGGGGCGGACTAGCTCGTCACCAGTTGATAGCAGCGCAATCCTTGGTCGGCGGCGTACTGTGACCCATGGAACATTCATGGCGGCAAGTAACCCTATGTCGCGCGCTGAAAGCCGTCTGTTGGCTTTCAGACCAACGGCTCCTTCCGTGAAATCGAGGCCGGCAGGACGGACATAATGCCCAACAGGTGTTATTTCACGTATTTCGACGTATTCATTTTGCTGGCTGTCTTCACCAAGGTTGGTGTCCTCTTGAATAACAATGCTGTCTGTTCCCTCAGGCAAAGGGCCACCGGTAAAGATGCGAACTGTTTCACCTACTTTAACCATACCGTTATAGCTCCCCCCCGCGGGAGCTTCACCAATAATTTTGAGTTTTGCTGGTATGGTTTGCGTATCCGAAGATTTAACGGCAAAGCCATCCATCGCGGACATATGCGAGGGTGGTTGAGTGCGCCGCGCCAATACATCTTCCGTCAGGACACGGCCGAGGGCCTGGTCCAGGGAAACAACCTCGGTATCAACGGTCGAAATTTCTTTGAGGATCTGGGATCTGGCTTCATCTACCGATATCATAATACGCTATAACTTCCTGATTTTCCGCCGCTTTTTTCCAATAACTTGGTATTGGATATGTTCATGCCACGATCGACGGCTTTACACATATCGTAAATTGTCAGAACAGTAATACTGGCTGCTGTCAACGCTTCCATTTCGACGCCTGTTCGTCCCTTAAGCTTGCAGGTTGCCAAAGCCTCTATGGCATTATCAGTTTCATGGATCGTAAATTCTATTCCTACATGAGTTAGGGCCAGGGAATGGCAGAGGGGAATGAGGTCGGCGGTTTTCTTGGCGGCCATAATTCCCGCTAGCCGAGCTACTCCGAGTACGTCGCCTTTTTTTGCCTTGCCGTTTTGAATTAACTTTAAAGTTTCAGGTTGCATGGTGATGGTTGCAGTAGCTTTCGCAACGCGCTCAGTAATGTCTTTTTTACCCACATCGACCATATGGGCATCACCTTTATCATCGAAATGAGTAAAGTCTCCCATCTTATTAATATCCTTATGTTTTTTTGAGTAAATGATGGACAGCCGCCGCAACGTCTTGTTGCCGCATCAAGGATTCACCAACCAGAAAGCACCCGCATCCGACCTTTTCCATTCGGGAGAGATCTGCCGGTGTATACAAACCGCTTTCACTGACAGCCAGACATCCATCGGGAAGATTAGAGGAGAGTTCTTCCGTCGTCGCGATATCAACGGCCAGGGTTTTCAGATTTCTGTTATTTATCCCGATAAGTGGACTTTTTAATACGCTTGTTCGTTCCAATTCTGCCAGGTCATGAACTTCAATTAAAACATCCATGCCCCATTCTGTAGCGCATTGCTCTAATTCTTGAGCCAGTTCATCACCGAGCGCCGCCATGATCAGAAGTATGCAGTCGGCGCCCAAGGCCCTTGCCTCCGTAACCTGATACGGGTCAAGCATAAAATCCTTTCGCAGGACAGGTAGGGACGTTGCATTGCGGGCGGCGACGAGGTAATCGTCGCATCCTTGAAAATACGGTTGATCCGTCAAGACAGATATACAAGTTGCTCCGCCGACCTCATATGCTTTTGCGAGGCTCGGAGGATCAAAATCTTCACGGATTAATCCTTTCGAGGGAGAGGCTTTTTTGATTTCCGCAATCAAACCGTAATCTCCAACCGCGCGCCGAGATCGTAAGGCGCTAATAAATCCGCGCGTCGGCGAGGCTGCTTTCGCCAACTTGTCCAATTCCGACAGCGACATCTGGTTTTTGCAAGATTGGATATGTTCGCGTTTATCGTCGCATATTTTGGCTAAAATACTCATGATCAAGCCATAGTTTCATTGGTGATGCGTTTCATATTTTCAAAAGCGGCAAGTGCTTTACCTTCATCGATAGAGGCTGCGGCCAGCGAAATTCCTTCTTCGACAGTTTGGCATTTTCCGCCAATCATAATCGCCGCGCCTGCGTTCAGCAGAGTCACATCGCGATATGGACCTTTGTCACCATTTAATAACGAGAGCATGGCTTTAGCGTTCTCTTCAGGCAATCCACCTTTAAGATCGTCCAGGCTCACTCTTTTCAACCCAAACTGCTCCGGCGTAATTTTAAATTCGCTGATTTCACCGTTTTTCATTTCAACGACTTGAGAGGGGCCTGTGGTCGTTAATTCATCTAGGCCGTCAGATCCATACATGACCCAGATATGTTCGGAACCCAACTCCCGCAATGTCTCCGCCATTGGGCGCATCCAACGGGGATCATAGACCCCAATCAGCTGTCGTTTTACGGCGGCCGGGTTTGACATGACTCCCAACAGGTTAAAAATTGTCCGAATGCCCAACTCAATTCGCGTAGGGCCCACATGGCGCATGGCACCATGATGCCGGTAGGCAACCATAAAACCAATGCCTGCCTCATCAATTGCTCGTTGCGTAAGAGAGAAATCGCATTCCGTATTGATTCCGAGCACAGCCTGTACATCTGCCGTGCCTGACCGTGAGGAGGCTGCTTTATTTCCGTGTTTTGCGACGGGAACACCTGCACCAGCCGTTACAAAAGCGGCTGAGGTTGAAATATTTAGTGTTCCGTGGCCATCACCCCCCGTGCCGACAACATCAACCGCGCCTTCCGGTGCTTTAAGGTAGATCGCTTTTTCCCGCATTATACTGGTTGCACCGATAAGCTCTTCGACGGTTTCCCCGCGAACATGCAGACCCATGAGAAAGGCGCCCATTTGAGATGGTGTCGCGTCACCAGACAAGATGATACTGAATGCCTTGCGGGTTTCATCAATACTCAAGCTTTGTCCGGCGGCGATCTTGGAGACCAACGCCTTAAAATTTGCCATATTGTCGGTCATGCAGCTGCCTTTGCGTCCGGCTTCGTAAGATTTAGAAAATTCTGGAGGAGGGCATGACCATGTTCTGAGGCAATGCTTTCCGGGTGGAATTGAACACCATGGAGCGGCAGGTCTTTATGGCTCAGTCCCATAATAACGCCGTCAGAAGTTGTCGCCGTAATTTCAAGGGTATTTGGGACTGTCGACGGATCGATGGTCAGCGAATGATACCTTGTCGCGATAAAATCATCGGGTAATCCTTTGAAAACACTTGTTCCTGAATGCTTTATTTTTGAGGTCTTACCGTGCATTAATTGATCAGCCCGGACGACTTTGCCGCCAAATACCTGTCCGATCGCTTGATGTCCCAAACAGACGCCAAGCACTGGGGTATTTTCGACTGCAGCCCTTTTGACCAGATCAAGGCATATTCCGGCTCGATCAGGATCGCAAGGTCCTGGTGAGAGCACAATACCTGATGGGCTTTCAGCCATAACTTCTTCGACAGTGACAACATTATTTCGATAAACCTTTACATCCGCCCCCAATTCTCCCAGGAAATGAACGAGGTTATAGGTGAAACTATCGTAATTATCTATAAGTGTAATCATATCAATATCTTGTACGGTTTAGTTAATTATTGAACTGAAAAAGACAGCTGCAAATTCGATGCCTACACGGCATCTTAGCAGTTTCTATTATTTTACGATATGGTCAAGTCGTGAAAAGAGTGCTTGCCATAATTAAACCGCAGTCTTTATACCTTATTAACCATAGTGTTATAGCGTCTCTAGTTGTGAAACTAGATATCAACGTCGGGGGAAAATGAAGGTGCAGAAACAGTCCCGGAAAAAGGGAAATAGAAAATCCGCGGATCGTCGCAAATTCTCGTCAGATCGATTGCTGGATTCCCCACCGAGATTAATCATCTTATGCTTGGCTGTGCTGGTCATTAGTGGCAGTGGTGGAATATTGCTAGGAAAAGTTCTGACCCACTATGAGGTAAGTTATGAAATTTCTTCCGTAAACGCGTTTTTTGGCCCTACAGTTACTGAAGAGGCCACGGTGGAAAGTCCTTATTCATCGAACGACTATCCATTCGAAAGCCCTTACGTTTATAACGATTATCCGTTACCTGATATTCAAAAGGTTCAAGTAGCGGCTTTGACTCCCGAGATAATCAATATTCAACCGGCAGACAAAACCGGCGACGCATTAGCATTACCCACTGAAAATACAGATAATATTGATCAACCGCCGTGGAAGAAATATGCGGTTCTCGCACCACCATCTAACGGCAGACCAATCATTGCCTTGATAATTGATGATGTCGGGCTAAGTCGGGATCGCGTACAAGATCTCGTTGATTTGCCGGAACTGCTAACACTTGCTTATCTGCCTTATGCTCCTGCTATACAAAGTAAAGTGGAAATGGCGCGACTGCGAGGCCATGAAGTAATGCTGCATTTGCCCATGCAACCTTCTGATAACCATACAGATCCTGGCCCAGATGCCTTACTTGTTGGTTTGTCGGATGAAGAAATTCGTCGGCGGACAATTAAAAATCTGGATAGCTTTGATGGATATGTTGGTGTGAATAATCACATGGGTAGTCGGTTTACAGCGGATGGGCGATTGATGGCAATTGTCATGGATATAATGGCGCAACGCGGTCTGCTTTTCCTGGATAGCAAAACAACACCACGATCTACCGGTTATAAGTTGGCGGTACAGCGGGGCATGCCGTCTGCAAAACGGGATATTTTCATCGACAATATAATTGAGGAAGCCGCAATATTAAAGCAGCTTGAAAAAGTCGAGAAAATTGCCGTCCGAAAAGGCGTCGCAATTGCCATTGGCCATCCCCATAAGCAAACTATATCGGCTTTGAAAAAATGGCTTCCGTTGGCAGCCGACAAAGGTTTTATATTTCTTCCGGTGAGCGCCATAACATCGTTGACCTTTAACGGTTAGCCTCTAACGGTTTCGGTTTGTATCCGATGCATAGCGAACAGCTTCCTGGGCTGCACGAACCAGGGCCTTAGCCTTATTGACTGTTTCCTGGTACTCGGCTTCAGGATTGCTGTCGGCAACGACGCCGCCGCCAGCTTGAATATATACCTTATTATCCTTCACTACAGCCGTGCGTAGGGCGATACAGGTATCCATGGATCCGTTTGCTGAAATATAGCCGACGGCGCCGCCATATATCCCGCGGCGGCTCTTTTCAAGTTCGTCAATAATTTCCATGGCCCGTACTTTTGGAGCTCCGGAGACCGTGCCCGCTGGAAATCCAGCTTTCAAGGCATCGATGGCCGTTAGTCCATCTGCGATATCGCCTTCAACATTGGAGACTATATGCATAACATGAGAGTAATTCTCGATTTCCATTTTTTCAGTGACAACCACTGAGCCAATTTTAGCCACGCGGCCAACGTCATTCCGTCCTAGATCCAACAGCATTAGATGCTCGGCCAGTTCTTTAGGGTCAGATAACAAATCTTCGGCTAACGCCGTGTCTTCCGCTGCGGTTACGCCGCGGGGGCGCGTTCCCGCTATGGGGCGGATGGTAACTTTGCCATCACGCAAGCGAACGAGAATTTCCGGGCTTGATCCGACGACAGAAAAGGTTCCAAAATTCAAATAGAACATGAAGGGTGATGGATTTGTCCGTCGAAGAGCGCGATAAAGGGCGAGGGATGTCAAATTGAAGGGCAATTCGAACCGTTGAGACGGGACAACCTGAAAGATATCGCCAGCGCGGATATATTCTTTGGCTTTCTCAACCATACCGAAATATTCGTCTTTTGACGTGTTCGATGTTGGTTCCGGCAAATCTAGGGTGCCGCTATCCAATGTGGCGATATGAGGTAAGCTGCGTTCGAAATCATGGACGGCATCCGAAAGCCGTTCCGCAGCCTGATTATACGCATTCTGCGCAGATCGATCGTCATTGGCCCATACGGGAGTAACAATGGTGACAACATCAAGGATTGAATCGAAAATTGCCATTACAGTCGGCCGAATAAACATTCCGTCAGGAACACCTAATTCATTGTCATTACCGTCCGGAATGTCTTCCATCAGGCGGACCGTATCATAGGACATGTAACCGACTAATCCGGCAGCCATGGGCGGTAGATTTTCAGGAAGATCAATGTGGCTCTCGTCGATTAATGCCTGCAAGCTTTCCAAAACAGGCATGTCACAAGCAATAAAAGCATCAGGGTCGAACCTGGCGGTCCGATTAATACGCGCTTCCGTGCCATCACAGCGCCAGATCAAATCCGGTTTTAGACCAATAATAGAGTAACGTCCGCGAACGGCACCGCCTTCGACAGATTCCAGTAAAAAGGAATTTGGCTGGCCTTCCGCGAGTTTCATCATGGCAGAAACCGGTGTTTCCAAATCGGCAACCAAAGTTGTCCAGAGGATTTGCGAACCGCCTTGGCTATGGGTTTCTTTAAACTCCGCGAAGGAGGGTTGTATGGACATGCTTAGAAATATTCCCGGATCAAATCTTCTTTGACGGAAATACCAATCTCTTTTCGCAGATAATTTTCATATTGGGTCAAAATGCTCGCTCGAACACTGGAGCCAACTTGTGTTGCCATCTGCGCTGCTGCTTCCTTATCTGCGGTCGCATCCGCGGGAATGACGTCTGCAATACCATAAATCACATAGCCGTTTCCGGTGACATTGACACCAACGCCATAAGCCGCTGGCTGTAAATCAAACAGTCCTGCCTGAACAGACGGCGCTAGTTCGGATGATTGGCCGGATCTGAGAACCGGAGCGGAATATTTTACGGAGGCTTGTTCTTGCTTGGCTATTTCTTCAAGTGTGGCACCGCCGTTAATTTTAACGAGCAAGTCATCGGCTTTTTTCTTCGCCTGATCGTTGCGCCAGTTTTCTTGCCAACCCTTTGTTGCATCAGCCTTCACATCGGCTAATGGTTTAACGGCTGCTTCGTAAATTTCGTCGACGAGTACAGCGTAAAAACCTGCTGACTGGCTATCGGATAATTCAGGTTCACTGTCTTTTGGCTTAGCAAAGGCTTCTACTAAAAAGGCATCGCCACCGGGAAGGCCGGTAACAGGCTGACCCTGTTTATTTAAACCTTGAATGTCAATCCAATCTGTCGTGACGACATTAACCCCGATTGTCTTCCCAGCTTCCGCAAGCGTTGCACCGCCGGCGAATTCGTCTTCCAACTTGGTAGCTTCCTCAAACATGAGATCAAACGCTTTTCGCAAATGAATATCTTTTTTCAACTGCTCCCGAACTTCTTCTTTGGTTTTAACGGACTGCGACGCAACTTCAGTAACTTGAACCAAATGCCATCCCAATACCGTTTTAACAGGCGCGGAGATTCCGTCTTTTTGTAAATCAAAGACAGGACCTTGTAGTTCGGGGAGCAAATCCTGCTGGGTCATCAGGCCCAAATCAATATCTTCCGGCGTCAATTGCAACTCGGAAAGGGCAATTTTCTGGAAAGTTGCTCCGCCGTCAATTTTTGTAAGCGCTGTTTTTGCCTGCTCTTCATTTTCAAAAATCATTTGCGATACGCCGCGCTGTTCAGGCACATTAAATTCGCTGACCCGTCCATCATATTCCGCAGTCAAATCAGCATCGCTGATTTCACCTTCTTCAGCGAAATTCTCAGGTGTCATGGTGATGTAGCTCAGTTTGCGATATTCAGGCGCCGAAAACCGCTCCGGGTTACTAGCAATAAACTCTTTCAGGTCATCATCTGAAGGCGTGGCCGCAAATTCGATGGTACTATCTAGAATTTCAACATAATTAGCCGACCGTTTTTCCGCTTGATATGCGTATAGTGTATCGACCAAGATCCTTGGAGTTGCGGCGGCTGGTATAGCCATGGAATTAATTAATTGCTGACCCGCGATATCATGGCGGACGATTTCGATATATTCGCCTTCACTATATCCATTCTGGCGTAGAAATTGTTCGAACCTGAACCGATCAAATTGTTTGAATTCATTTTGAAAATTCTGTTGGGAACGGATCATTGCTAGAATTGCCGCATCGTCAGCGCTTAGGCCCAGGCTTTTGGTTTTTTCTTCGATAAGCGCTCGGGAAGCGATTTGGTTTACTGTCATTTGCGCCAGACCAAATTGTCGCGCTTGTTCGGCGGTCAATTGAGTCTGGAAGCGTTGCGACAATATATTCAGATTGCGCTGATAATCCCGTTGAAACTCGCCGATGGAAATAGATTTATCTCCGACTTCAATAACGTTGCTACCGACAGAGCTTGAAAGCATGTCACCGCCAATCCCCCAGACACCAAAACTGGCCACTAGAAGAAGTAACAAACCTTTTGCGAGCCATCCACTGGCTCCTTTGCGCATCGCATGAAGCATATTATCGGTTACCAAATATTGTTATGAACAAAATTACTATTTATTGGAGCTGTTTGTCGCAGCGGGCTGATTATAGGGTCCCGGCAGGTCGGAGCAACATTGAATTTTGCAAAGTGTATCTTTCTGGCTTAAAAAGTGGCATACGATCCTAAATTAGGACTAATAGCCAAATTTCAATGAACATCTGAGGAAGAATATGCCTGAAACTAGACGTCCCCTGATCGCTGGAAACTGGAAAATGAACGGATTGGCAGATGAATCGCTCCTGCAGATCAAGGATTTGGCGGCTCGTGCCAGTAAAATTTCAGCGCCTGCATGTGATGTTTTGATCTGCCCACCTGCCACGTTGTTACGCGATCTTGCAAAAGCAGCTGTTGGAAGTCCGGTTACGGTCGGCGGGCAGGATTGTCATGCAAACGGAAAAGGTGCGCATACGGGTGATATCAGTGTGGCGATGCTAAAGGATTCTGGCGCGCATTATTGTATCGTCGGCCATTCCGAGCGCCGCGCTGATCATGGCGAGACAAATGAAGATGTAAAATCCAAAGCAGAAGCGGTGCTTCGTGAAGGCTTGATTGCGATTGTCTGTGTGGGCGAAACACTTGCTGAACGGGAAGCGGGAACAACCCTCTCGGTCATATCTGATCAGGTTAAAAACTCGTTGCCTCTTGGCGCGACAGCCGTCAATACGGTGATTGCCTATGAACCGGTTTGGGCAATCGGAACAGGAAAAACGCCGACGGTACTGGACGTGCAGACTGTCCATGCCCATATACGGTCAGATCTGACGGGTTTGATGAATGATGCAAACCGGGTTCGGATTTTGTATGGCGGTTCTGTAAAGGGAAGCAATGCCGCTGAGTTGATGGCCGTGGAAAATGTCGATGGTGCACTAGTTGGTGGTGCGAGTTTAACGGCCGAGGATTTCTGGCCAATTGTTAACGTCTGTATATGAAAACTTGTGTCTGGTAATCTGATTAACTTTGGTGTAGAAGCCCAGCAATCGTAATTCTTTTGTGACGGCTTTGGTCGTCTGATGTCCGGGATTGAATATAAAATGCAAACTGTACTTTTGGTGATTCATGTTTTGATTGCCATATTCTTGATTGCAGTCGTACTGTTGCAACGCTCTGAAGGCGGTGCGTTAGGTATTGGCGGCGGCGGCGGCGGGGCTATGAGCAGTCGGGGGGCAGCGAATCTGTTGACCCGCACCACGGCTGGTTTGGCGGGGGCCTTTATGGTCACCAGTATTTTACTGGCCATCGTCAGTGGATCACATACTGCGCCAACATCTATTTTGGATTCTCCTTTGACAATGCCGGCACCAGCGGGATCAACCGCTCCAGCAAGTACAGAGACAGCACCAGCGGTGCCTGCGGCTCCGGCGGAGCCATCTGCTCCGATATCGGAATAGCGGCAAAATCAAAAAAAAATCACGAGGCGGCGTTTTTGCCACCTCTTTTACTTCACGGCTCTGATTTAATTGGTTATAACGTAACTCCATGACACGGTTTATTTTCATTACCGGTGGTGTGGTTTCCTCTCTTGGCAAGGGTCTTGCCGGGGCAGCATTAGCTTCCCTGTTGCAAGCGCGCGGCTATAAAGTACGACTACGGAAACTTGACCCCTATATTAACGTCGATCCTGGTACGATGAACCCATATGAACATGGGGAGTGCTATGTCACCGACGATGGCGCCGAGACAGATTTGGATCTCGGTCACTATGAACGCTTCACCGGCGTTCCCTCCAAGCAGAGTGATAACGTCACCACGGGGCGTATTTACCAGACGGTTATTCGTAAAGAACGCCGCGGCGACTATTTGGGCGGCACGGTTCAGGTCATTCCGCACATTACGAATGCAATCAAAGAATTTGCGACGTCAGATCTGGACGACGAAGATTTTGTTTTGGTTGAGATTGGCGGAACCGTTGGCGATATTGAAAGCCTTCCTTTTTTGGAATCCATTCGGCAACTTGGATATGAATTGCAGGATAACGCAATATTTGTTCATCTGACATTGGTGCCGTATATCGCAGCTGCAGGGGAACTTAAAACAAAGCCGACGCAGCATTCCGTTAAGGAACTCCGCTCCATTGGTATTCAGCCTAATATCCTGCTATGCCGGAGCGAACAGCCTATCCCGGCGGGTCAACGTCGGAAAATAGGGCTATTCTGTAATGTGCCCGAGGAGGCCGTTATCCAGGCACTAGATGTTCGAAGCATTTATGAAGTGCCCGTGACCTACCATAAAGAAGGATTCGATGTTGAAGTTCTGAAAGCTTTCCATATTGAAGATGCGCCGGAACCGGACTTATCGAAATGGGAAGATATTATGGACCGGGTCGTTAATCCGGAAGGAGAAGTTAATATAGCCGTTGTCGGTAAATATATTGAGCTTCAAGACGCCTATAAGTCGCTTACAGAATCTCTGGTTCATGGCGGCATCGCCAATCGGGTGAAGGTCAATATCAAGTGGTTGGAATCCTCGATTTTCGACGATGAAGAAGTTACACCGGCCAGCAAATTCGAATCTGTGCATGCTATTCTTGTCCCTGGCGGCTTCGGAGAACGTGGAGCGGAAGGCAAAATCAAGGCAGCGCAATACGCTCGTGAGCACAATATTCCTTATTTCGGGATTTGCTATGGCATGCAAATGGCGGTTATAGAAGGCTGTCGAAACCTGGCGGGTATGCCGAATGCGGGCACCTCTGAATTTGGCTCATACGATCCTAATGTCGTCGGTTTGATGACCGAATGGACGCGCGGCAATGAAACCGAAACTCGATCCGAAGATGGCGACCTTGGCGGTACAATGCGGCTGGGATCCTACCCATGTGATTTGGTAGAGGGAACACAGGTGCGAGAGATTTACGGGCAGGATCACATAAACGAGCGGCATCGGCATCGGTTTGAAGTAAATATCGCGTATCGAGAGGTGTTGGAGAAAGTAGGATATAAATTCTCCGGGTTGTCACCTCATGGTGATTTGCCGGAAATCGTTGAATTTGTGGATCACCCCTGGTTTATTGGCGTGCAATTCCACCCGGAATTGAAATCCAAGCCGTTCGAACCACATCCACTATTCAGCAGCTTTATTGAAGCCGCATTGAAAAAATCACGGTTGGTATAGTCATGACAGAAATGCGCCACGTTCAGATCGGAAATATCAAAGTCGGAAATGACCTGCCGCTCGCTATTATTGCGGGGCCTTGCCAAATGGAAAGTATGGTCCATGCCATGGATATGGCTGGACGGCTGGTTGAAATGACACAAAAGCTCGGGATCGGGCTTGTTTATAAAACGTCTTTTGACAAAGCCAATAGAACGTCAATCGCCACGGAACGCGGAATGGGCCTGGACGCTGCTATTCCCGTGTTTGAGCGGATCAGAAGCGAATTCGGTATTCCCGTCTTAACCGATGTCCATGTGGCGGAACATTGCGCTGCTTTGGGCGATGCGGTTGATGTTTTGCAGATACCCGCGTTTCTCTGCCGACAGACCGATCTGTTGGTTGCAGCGGCTAAAACCGGTAAAGTTATAAATGTGAAAAAGGGCCAGTTCCTGGCGCCTTGGGACATGAAAAATGTTGCCAATAAAATAATCGAGAGCGGTAACAATAAGGTTCTCCTGACAGACCGCGGTACCAGCTTCGGCTATAACACGCTCGTATCCGACTTGCGGGGCCTGCCAATCATGGCGGAGCAAACGGGATGTCCCATCGTTTTCGATGCGACCCATTCCGTGCAACAACCGGGCGGGCAGGGTGCCACTTCCGGCGGCCAGCGGGAGTTCGTGCCTGTCTTGGCGCGCGCCGCAGTAAGTGTCGGTGTCTCCATGGTCTTTATGGAAACCCATCAAGATCCGGATAATGCGCCGTCCGATGGCCCGAACATGGTGCCCATTGATGAAATGGAAGCTTTGTTAAGCACCCTTCAGAAATTCGATAACCTTGCGAAAAACCTTTGAGAAACAGGACTTAATCCCATGAGTGCAATTGTTGATATTATCGGCCGTGAAATTCTTGATAGCCGGGGCAACCCGACGGTTGAAGTGGATGTTCTATTGGAATCCGGTGCTTTCGGGCGTGCGGCTGTACCGTCTGGTGCCTCGACCGGTGCTCATGAAGCGGTGGAGCTTCGTGACGGGGATAAAAGGCGCTATGGTGGCAAGGGTGTTTTAAAAGCGATCGAAAACGTCAATGGCGAGATCTTTGATGTTCTTTCCGGTCGTGATGCCGACAATCAGATTGCCCTTGATCGGGCGATGATCGCGCTTGATGGAATGACTAATAAAGGCCGGCTTGGCGCCAATGCTATTTTAGGTGTGAGCATGGCCATTGCCAAAGCCTCGGCAGAGGATTGCGGCTTGCCGCTTTACCGGTATATCGGCGGTGCATCAGCCCGCACGTTGCCTGTTCCCATGATGAATATCATCAATGGCGGTGAACATGCCGATAACCCAATTGATGTGCAGGAATTCATGATCATGCCAGTATCGGCAGATAGCCTGAGCGACGCGGTTCGCATGGGATCGGAAGTCTTCCAGACATTGAAACAACAACTCAGCAACGCCGGGCACAATACAAATGTCGGCGACGAAGGCGGCTTTGCCCCAAATATCGCCAGCACACGCGATGCTCTTGATTTCGTTATGAAATCAATTGAGGTCGCGGGCTATAAACCGGGAGAGGATATGTATCTGGCGCTTGATTCCGCCTCTACGGAATTTTTCGCTGACGGAAAATATCATCTAAAAGGCGAGAACAAGGTTCTCGAGCCCGGCGAGATGGTGGATTACTACGCGGCGCTTGTTGGCGATTATCCGATCATCTCCATCGAAGATGGCATGAGCGAAGATGACTGGGCGGGTTGGAAGTTGTTGACAGATAAAATCGGCGACAAAGTTCAACTGGTCGGCGATGATCTGTTCGTTACCAACCCGGTTCGCCTGAAAGATGGCATAGAGCAAGGCGTTGCCAACTCCATCCTTGTTAAAGTCAATCAGATCGGCTCCCTGACGGAAACCCTGGAAGCCGTCGAAATGGCCCATAAAGCAAGCTATACAGCCGTCATGTCCCATCGCTCCGGTGAAACCGAGGATGCCACTATCGCTGACCTAGCTGTCGCCACTAACTGTGGCCAGATCAAAACCGGCAGCCTGTCCCGCTCAGACCGTTTGGCCAAATATAACCAGCTTATCCGGATCGAACAGGAGTTGGGAGACGCGGCAGAATATGCGGGTCGCGGGATTTTGAAGCGATAGAATGCCAGGTATCGACTGAACCTTAAAGGTTTATGCCGTTTTTCCAATATTTACGTTGACCTAGGCTGTAGGATTTGATTCACTGACAAAATGAGTATTGGTTTAGAAATTCGAAAGCGGGCGAAGGCTGGGGCGGGGCCTATTTTGGGGATCCTCGCGGTGGCTTATTTCAGTTATCATCTGATCGAAGGGGATCGGGGATTGTTTGCCTATCTCAAGCTTCAACATAAAATTGATAAAGCGGAAGCCGTCTACCTGGTTTCAGAAGGCGAAAAACATGCGCTGCAAAAACGCGTTTCGCTCCTCCGTCCAGAGAATCTGGATACAGATATGCTCGAAGAACGCGCCCGGGATGTTTTAGGGCTCGCTCATCCGGATGAAATTGTCATCTACCGCAAGTAAAACATTAAAACCCTCTTTCTTTTGGTTTATGTCGTCTGAGCGTCGACTTGGATGCCGAATATTACCTAAAGCGCAATAAATGTATGGCGTTTGTGTCGGCAGGCCAGATCTGTTACTTGTTCCAGAATTTCTTACCACGATACGCCAAATTAACGTAATTAACCGTAATTCAGTTAATAATAGCGATATTTCTTGTTTATTAACACCTGATCCTCCACATTCCAGTTAGTCAGACAAGCGACGGCGACCAAATCAAGGTTTCCGGATGCCTAAATCAACGGGAGGTGATATGGCACGACAAGCCACACAGACGTCTAAAAAATCGACAACCCCTGCGAAGAAAAAGGCGCGAAAATCAGCGCCCAAATTTGCGAAAGAATCCGTCCAGAAATTTTATCGTGACATGCTCTTGATCCGCCGCTTTGAAGAAAAAGCCGGACAGCTTTACGGTATGGGACTGATCGGGGGCTTTTGCCATTTATATATTGGTCAGGAAGCGGTGGTTGTCGGAATGAAATCGGCGATTGGCGAAAATGACGCAATGATTACCTCTTATCGGGATCATGGTCATATGCTGGCCTCCGGTATGGATGCCAAAGGTGTTATGGCGGAACTGACCGGTCGGGAAGGCGGCTATTCCAAGGGCAAAGGCGGCTCCATGCATATGTTCAGCAAAGAAGCCAATTTTTACGGCGGCCATGGAATTGTTGGCGCCTGCGTGCCGCTCGGCACCGGATTGGCGTTCAGCCAGAAATATCAAGGCACCAATGATATCACCCTTTGCTATATGGGCGATGGCACGGCCAACCAGGGCCAGGTTTATGAAAGCTTCAATATGGCAGAGCTCTGGGGCTTACCAGTGGTCTATGTGATTGAGAATAACGAATATGCCATGGGAACCTCGGTCAAGCGATCCTCAGCTCAAACACAACTCTATCGGCGCGGCGAAAGCTTCAATGTACCCGGTGAGCAAGTGGATGGCATGGATGTTTTAGCCGTCGCCGAAGCCGGCCGCAAAGCGGTGGAATGGGTGCGGGCCGGTAAGGGGCCGTATATCCTTGAGATGAAAACCTATCGTTATCGCGGTCATTCCATGTCCGACCCGGCCAAATACCGGTCCAAGGAAGAGGTCAACAAGAAACGCGCAGAGCATGATCCCATCGAACAAATTCGCCTGAAAATCATCGAAGATAAAATCAACACAGAAGATGAATTGAAGGAAGTCGATCGGGAAGTAAAGGCCATTGTCGCCAGTGCTGTTGAGTTTGCCCAGAATAGTCCGGAACCACAACCGGAAGAGCTTTATACGGATGTCGTGGTTTAACGCCGCGCGACAGGTTTAAAAGGACTGTAAATAATGCCAACAGAAATCTTAATGCCGGCACTCTCGCCGACCATGACCGAAGGCAAATTGGCCCGGTGGATGGTAAAAGAGGGCGATGACGTCAGCTCCGGTGATGTGCTAGCTGAAATTGAAACAGATAAAGCGACCATGGAAGTGGAAGCCGTCGATGAAGGAAAAATCGGAAAAATCCTGATCGCCGGGGATACTGATAATGTGGCGGTCAATACGCCCATTGCCGTTCTATTGGAAGACGGTGAAGATGCCGCCAGCATGGAGACTATGACAGCATCAGCAGCCCCCGCGGCAGCGCCAATTGCAGAAACACTCAGTGCACCGGCGCCGGCGATATCGGTTGTAACAACCACGGAAACCCATGACGCGTATGATGCCAGCGGCGAAATTCCGGCTGGTACGGAAATGGTCTCGACGACTGTTCGCGACGCCCTTCGCGATGCCATGGCGGAAGAAATGCGCATGGATGAACGGGTCTTTGTCATGGGTGAGGAGGTCGCCGAATATCAAGGCGCGTATAAGGTCACGCAAGGATTGCTCGACGAGTTTGGCGCCCGACGGGTCATAGATACCCCCATTACCGAACATGGCTTTGCCGGTGTCGGTGTCGGTGCGGCGTATCATGGCCTGCGACCGATTGTCGAATTTATGACGTTTAACTTCGCCATGCAGGCCATTGACCAGATTGTAAATTCTGCGGCGAAAACCCGCTATATGTCCGGCGGTCAAATGGAAAGCCCGATTGTCTTTCGCGGCCCTAATGGCGCTGCCTCACGTGTGGGAGCTCAACATTCACAATGTTATGCGTCCTGGTACTCCCATGTCCCGGGCCTGATTGTCGTCGCGCCGCATTCTGCCGCCGATGCCAAGGGACTTTTGAAAGCCGCCATTCGCAACCCTAATCCGGTGATTTTTCTGGAAAATGAGATGCTTTATGGTCAAAGCTTCGATGTGCCGGTTCTTGATGATTTCGTCTTGCCTATCGGTAAGGCAAAAGTTGCCCGCTCTGGTGATGATGTAACAATTGTCACCTTTGGTATGGGTGTGGAATATGCCACTGCCGCCGCGACGGCCCTGGCAAGCGAAGGTATCAGCGCCGAGGTTATCGATTTACGGACCATCCGCCCTATGGATATGGAAACGGTTCTGGCCTCGGTCCGCAAGACCAATCGTTGTATAACGGTGGAAGAAGGCTGGCCGCAAAGTGGTGTCGGCTCCGAGATTTCGGCTCAGATCATGGAACATGCCTTTGATTATCTGGATGCGCCGGTCATAAGGATAACGGGCAAGAATGTGCCGATGCCGTATGCCGCAAATCTTGAAAAGCTGGCATTGCCGCATGCGGATGACGTGATCAGCGCCGCAAAATCAGTCTGTTACCGCACTTAACAAGGGGGCTCACATGCCAATTACAATTACGATGCCCGCCCTCTCGCCAACCATGACCGAAGGCACTTTGGCCAACTGGCAGGCAAAAGAAGGCGACAGCATTTCTTCCGGCGATGTACTGGCGGAAATCGAAACAGATAAAGCGACCATGGAAGTGGAGGCAATAGACGAGGGGACCCTGGCAAAGATTCTTATTGCCGGGGGCACCGAAAATGTTGCGGTGAATACTCCGATCGCCGTCATGTTGGAAGAGGGCGAGGACGCCTCTGCTCTTGATGGGTTTAATGTTGGGTCGGCACCTGCGACGGCGGATACGCCAGTTGTAGAAGAAGTACCAGCGGCGGCACCTGCCGCTGCGGCTGCAACGCCCGCTGCTACGGCGGCACCCGCCGCGAGCGGAACCCGGGTTTTTGCCAGCCCACTGGCCCGTCGTATTGCCGGTAATGCTGGTTTGGATATCGCTGCACTGGCCGGAACAGGCCCACGCGGTCGGATCGTCAAGGCGGATGTGGAGCAGGCGATTGCGTCAGGTGGGGCACAAGCGCCCGCGCCCGCTGCCGCACCGGTTGCCGCGGCAACCCCGGCGGCGATAACGCCACCTGCCGGTGGTAATTATGAAGAAATTCCGCTGACCAGCATGCGCAAGACCATTGCCCGCCGGTTGTCGGAAGCCAAACAGACCATCCCGCATTTCTATCTGACGGTGGAATGCGAGCTGGATAATCTGATGGCCCTGCGTAAAGAACTCAATAGCCGCTCTGACGAGTATAAAATATCTGTCAATGATTTCATTATCCGCGCCTCCGGCTTGGCCCTCAAAAAACTTCCCGCGGCGAATGCCAGCTGGGGCGGGGACAAAATCCTGCAATATAAGGATTTTGATATTTCCGTTGCCGTTGCCATTGACGGGGGTTTGATTACCCCGGTTATCCGCAATGCTGACCAGAAAGGTCTCGCCAGTATTTCTGATGAGATGAAAGAACTGGCAGGTAAAGCCAAAGCCGGGAAATTGATGCCCGAAGAATATCAAGGCGGATGTTTCTCCATCTCCAATCTCGGGATGTTCGGGATCAAGGAATTCTCGGCTGTGATCAATCCACCGCAAGCCGCTATTCTGGCCGTGGGTGCCGGAGAGCAACGGCCTGTCGTCAAGGACGGCGCGTTGGCTGTCGCCACCATCATGAGTGTCACGTTGTCCTGTGATCACCGGGTTATTGACGGTGCCATGGGCGCCGAACTTCTTAAATATTTCAAAGGCTTCATTCAAGAACCTTTGACCATGATGCTGTAAGGGGCGGGATATGAGCGATACAAATTTTGATGTTGTGGTCGTTGGCTCTGGTCCAGGCGGTTATGTGGCTGCAATTCGCGCGGCTCAGCTGGGCCTGAAAGCCGCCGTCGTCGAGCGGGAGCATATTGGCGGTATATGCCTGAACTGGGGCTGTATTCCAACAAAGGCTCTGTTACGCACCGCCGATGTGCTGACACTGATCAATCACTCTGAGTCCTTTGGCATCAAGGTGGAAGGTGTATCCGTTGATCTTGAAAAAGTCGTCAAGCGCTCCCGTCAGGTGGCAGGCCAGCTTTCGGGCGGTGTGCAGCATCTGCTCAAGAAAAACAAAGTGATGGTTGTTGATGGCCATGGCAAGCTTGCCGGCAATGGTAAGCTTGAAATTTCCAAGGACGGCAAGGTTATCTCTACCCTCACAGCCAAGCATATTATCCTGGCAACCGGTGCCCGTGCGCGGATACTGCCGGGTTTGGAGCCAGACGGAAAACTGATCTGGACGTATAAGGAAGCCTTGGTTCCCGATGTGATGCCGAAGAAATTATTGGTCGTCGGATCTGGCGCCATTGGCATCGAATTTGCCAGTTTCTTCAATGCCTTGGGGGCAGAAGTTACGGTGGTTGAAGTTATGGATCGGGTCTTGCCCGTTGAAGATGCGGAAATTTCCGCCATGGCCGAGAAAGCGTTTAAAAAGCTCGGTATGAAAATTCATAAAAATACGACGGTGTCCGAACTGAAAAAATCCGCGAACTCGGTGACGGCGACTTTCACGGATAAAAAGGGAAAAACCTCCTCCGATACGTTTGACCGGGTTATTCTGGCGGTCGGCATCGTTGGCAATGTGGAAGATATTGGCCTTGAAGGGACAAAAATCAAGGTCGATCGGACCCATGTGGACGTCGATGAATATTCACGGACCGCGGAGCCCGGTGTCTATGCCATTGGTGATTTGACAGGACCGCCCTGGCTTGCCCATAAAGCATCCCATGAAGGGGTGATTTGTGTGGAGAAAATCGCGGGTGAAAAAGATGTTCATCCGCTTAATACGAAGAATATCCCCGGCTGTACCTATTGCCATCCGCAAGTGGCGTCCGTTGGCTTGACGGAAGAGGCGGCGAAAGAGGCGGGCTATGAGCTGAAAGTCGGACGCTTCCCGTTTCTTGGCAATGGCAAGGCAATTGCTCTGGGTGAGCCCGACGGCATGATCAAAACCATCTTTGATGCCAAAACCGGCGAAATGCTGGGCGCCCATATGATCGGCACGGAAGTAACGGAACTTATTCAGGGATATGGCATCGCCAAAACCCTGGAAACCACCGAGATTGACCTGATGCACACCGTCTTCCCGCATCCGACCCTCTCGGAAATGATGTATGAATCAGTTCTTGACGCGTATGACAAAGCGATCCATTTCTAGTAGGGAGTGTATACTCTCTAATTGATGGATGAAAAATGCTGTATATCTATGTTTCGTTTGTATTTTCATTGCTTTCCCCACTCGTATTTGGGTATCTGGCGGACAAGTATAATTGGTTTGGATTTGCGAAGAAATGGCCAAATTGGGTGAAAATGTGGGGACATACCCTCTTCATTTGCTTAGTTTTGGTATTTGTTTTTCCGGATTACTGGACACAAGAGATTGAGAATATTGCCGGAAATGAAGGTGGGTTAGCAAGTTTCACGCGAGTTGTAGGTAGCATATTGGTGATAGCAGGGTATGTTGGTCTAGGCATAAAAAACAAATGGGCGGAACGGCTTGATAAAGTACCCATTGGAAAACGCATTGTGTTTGGTTTTCTGTTCATGGGTCTGACTTGGGTAGCTGCTATTGCCTATATGTGGCTTATGTTTTGAGCTTATGGGGTTAGCCCTGATGCGGCGGGAATAGTATGTTGGAAATGTACGGCTTGCTTGCCGTGAATTTGGTTGGTCTCTGGATCTTTATTTATCTGGAGAAAAAGTATAATTGGTTTGGTTTTATCGATAAAGTTCCTAACTGGCTCATTGCAACGATCTTAATTGCGTTTTTTGGGTTTATCGTGATCGCCGTATTTGTGCACTAGGAACAAAAGATCGCTTCTTAGAGAGAATGGCAGAGAGATTATGACAGAGATTACATCGCTACAGCGTGTCCGCCATCCGGAAAAAGCCAACCGGCCGGACAATCCGATCCAGCGTAAACCAGCCTGGATCCGCGTCAAGGCGCCAGTCTCCAAGACATATAACGAGACGCGGGAACTGATGCGCGGGCTGAACCTGACCACGGTGTGTGAAGAAGCATCCTGTCCTAATATCGGGGAATGCTGGTCGAAAAAACATGCGACCATGATGATCATGGGCGAAATTTGTACCCGGGCCTGCGCCTTTTGCAATGTCTCTACTGGTAAACCCAATGCCCTCGATCCGTTTGAGCCCACCAATGTGGCAACGGCCGTCAAGACCTTGGGCCTCAACCATATTGTGATCACATCTGTCGATCGGGATGATCTGGCCGACGGCGGCGCGCAACATTTTGCTGATGTGATTAAGGCTATACGTGAGGCGGCACCCACAACCACCATTGAGATTTTGACCCCGGACTTTCTCAAAAAATCCGGTGCGTTGGAAATTGTCGTGGCGGCGAAACCCGATGTGTTCAATCATAATCTGGAGACCGTGCCGAAACTTTATACGACGGTGCGTCCCGGTGCCCGCTATTATCATTCCTTGCGGCTGCTGGACCGGGTGAAAGAACTGGATCCGACGATCTTCACCAAATCCGGCCTGATGGTGGGATTGGGAGAGGAAAAAGATGAAATCATGCAGGTAATGGATGATATGCGCGTTGCCGATATTGATTTTATTACCATCGGCCAGTATCTGCAGCCGACAGTCAAACATCATGCCATTGACCGCTTTGTGACCCCGGACGAATTTTCTGTACTGGAAAAGCAAGCCTATGCTAAAGGGTTTCTTATGGTTTCTGCGTCACCCTTGACGCGATCCAGTCACCATGCGGGCGAAGATTTTGCGAAATTGAAAGCCGCCAGAGACAAAATTGAGGGCGTAAAGTAAAGCCGCGCAAGAGTACAGGTAAAGTAAAGCGTATGCCGACACATTCAGATGAACGGGTTCTTCCCTACACACCGAAACAGTTGTTTGATCTGGTTGCGGCAGTCGATTTATATCCCGAATTTCTGCCCTGGTGCGTGGGTGCGCGGATCAATAAGCGAGAAGAGAATGTGATTTATGCCGATTTGGTTATCGGTTTTAAGCTGTTCCGCGAAAAATTTACCTCAAAAGTCACCTTGGATGAGGCAAATCAGACCATTGATGTGGAATATCTGGATGGCCCGTTTCGTTATCTGAACAATCATTGGGGATTTTTTGATCACCCGGATGGATGCAAGATCACTTTTTTTGTCGATTTCGAATTCCGCTCCATCATCCTGCAAAAAACCATTGGTATGTTGTTCAATGAAGCCGTGTCTCGGATGATTTCTGCCTTTGAGAAACGGGCGAAAGAACTCTATGACCTGCCGGACGGGGCGGAAAAATCATCCGCTACGAACTGATCTCGTTGAGCATTTCAAGCGCTGTCATCACCGTCGCTATCCGCACTTCCGAGCGGCCGATATCCCCGTAATCCATTTTCCGGTGGAGGGTATTACCGTCAATATTTGTCGCGGCCAGATGCACCCGTCCGACTGGTTTTTCCGCTGATCCACCGCCCGGACCGGCAATACCGGTCACGGCAACGGCGATTTGAACTGCTGCGGTTTTAAGGGCACCTGCGGCCATGGTTCGGGCGACTTCTTCGGAAACCGCGCCGAAATTTCGCAAGGTATCGATATCGACCCCGATAACTTTGTGTTTTGCCTTGTTGGTATAGGTAATAAATCCGCGATCAAACACATCACTGGATCCGGCAATTTCGGTGAGGGCACCGCCAATTAATCCCCCGGTACAGGATTCTGCGGTGGCCAACAGCCATTTGCGCTTACGGCAGTTTTCCAGAACGGTCGTCGACATTGATACGATTTCTCTATTAAAAACGCTCATTAATCAGGATTCCCTATTAATTGATTTTGAAGAAAGCCAGCTGGGCCAGCAGCAGGACGGCGGCGGCGGCGAAGATGCCGGCCAGAATATCATCGATCATCACCCCAAAGGCCCCTTTGACATGATGGTCAAGCCAGCGGATAGGCCAGGGTTTCCAGATATCAAACAGCCGGAAAAATAAAAAAGCCGCCAGAGTTAAAATCAAATCGCCACCGGTCACCAAAAGGGCGATCCACAAGCCCGCAACTTCATCAATGACCACTTCTCCCGGATCGGAAGTGCCGGTTTCACGCACATAAATATGGCAGCTCCACCATCCACTGAAAAACACAAACACCGTTGCCACAGCAAGGACAATCGGACCAAAATACAGGAAAATCACATACCCCACAGGCAGTGCTGCGAGGGAGCCCATGGTCCCGGGGGCCTTTGGTGATAATCCGGACCAGAACCAGGTTGACCAGATCACGGCGGGATGCCAGCGGGTGAGGGGGGAAATCTTCATTCGGGCAACCTGACAGTGGCGATAGCCTGCGCCGCAATGCCTTCACGGCGCCCCGTAAATCCCAGTTTTTCGGTTGTGGTCCCCTTGATGCTGACCCGATCTTCAAAGATGCCGAGAATTTCAGCGATGCGCGAGATCATGGCCGCTCGGTGCGGGTTGATCTTGGGTTCTTCACAGATAATCGTCAGATCAATATGGCTTATCATGCCGCCTTTTTCTGCGATCAGATCACCGGCATGGGAGAGAAATATGTGGGATTCGACATTGCGCCAGCGTTCATCCGACGGCGGAAAATGCACGCCGATATCCCCGGCGGCAATCGCCCCCAAAAGCGCATCGGTGACCGCATGCAACGCCACATCAGCATCGGAATGGCCTTTCAAGCCGCGGTCGTGGGGAATTTTAACGCCGCCGAGCCATAAATCTCGGTCGGCAATAAAGGCATGCACGTCAAACCCTTGACCGGTGCGGATATCGGTAAGCTGATCGGTCAAGCGTTTCCTGGCCGTTGCCACGTCCTCTTTGGTGGTGATTTTAAAATTTTCCGGCTCCCCTTCAACGGTGAGTATGGGAATGCCGGCGAGTTCCGCCAGACCAATATCATCGGTTGCCGTCATATGGGCGAAGGCCCGATGGGCCGCAAGAATGGGTGTGTATTTGAACGACTGCGGTGTCTGCGCGGCGACGATATGGGCGCGATCCAGTGTGCCGGTTACATGATCCTGTTCGGTGGTTTTGAGCGTGTCCGTAAGGGGCAGGGCGGGCAACACGGCATCTGCCGTATCCAGCGCCGTGACGCATCGATCAATCAATAGCGCACTGACAAAGGGGCGGGCGGCGTCATGAATAAGAACCCGGGTTGGATTAAGTGATGCCAGGGCTTCCAGTCCGTTTCTAACGGATGCCTGACGGCTATCACCGCCGATCACCCAGGGCAGGAGGTTCCGGTCCGCGATGGCGGCGTTGTAGAGCGGTTCATCATCGGCGTGCAGGACGACGCAAATCTGATCAATTTTGCTATGGTTTAAGAACGCGTCAACCGTCCGCGTCAACACAGGTTTCCCCGCAAGATCAATATATTGCTTGGGAAGGTCCAGTCCGGTGCGATGGCCGCGTCCGGCGGCAACAATAAGGGCGATAGTTATCATGGGGTGACAATAGGTCGGGACGCCGCCACGTTCAATAAATTTGATGGTATGCCAATGAAACTATTGCTATCCCGATAATGTGCAGATATGTTGCCTAAATATTAGCCAGAAACTAAATTGCATAAAAAATGATCATTCAGCTTGGATCCATCAAAATTGATACGCCAGTCTTCCTGGCGCCTATGGCCGGGATTACGGACTTGCCTTTTCGCCGTATCGTTTCGCGTTTTGGAGCTGGCCTTGTGTTCTCCGAAATGGTGGCGAGCAAGGCCATGGTTGCAGAAACCCGAAGATCCTTGCGTTTGGTGAAGACTGAGAAGAAAGACAGCCCTATGGCGGTGCAGCTTGCGGGCTGCGATCCGAAGATTATGGCCGAGGCGGCGAAACTCAATGAGGATCTCGGCGCCCAAATCATTGACATTAATATGGGTTGCCCGGTCAAAAAGGTAACATCCGGCATGGCAGGCTCCTCTTTAATGCGCGATCTGGATCATGCTGCAAGTATTTTGAAGGCCACCGTCGAGGCGGTGAGTATTCCGGTCACGCTAAAAATGCGGACGGGTTGGGATGACGACAGTCGCAACGCGCCGTTACTGGCAAAAATAGCGGAAGATATTGGGATCAAAATGCTAACGGTGCATGGTCGGACCCGCTGCCAATTTTTTAAAGGTGAGGCTGACTGGCGGTTTATCGGAGACGTTAAGCAAGCGGTTTCCCTGCCGGTTTTTGCCAACGGCGATATTTTGACCATTGAGAATGCCAAAGAGGCGCTTGCACAATCCGGCGCGGATGGCGTGATGATTGGCCGCGGCAGCTATGGCAGGCCGTGGTTTGTCTCGCAGGTTGCCGCCTATCTGGCAACCAATGATGTCGTCCCAGATCCAGACCATGAAACTCAGAAAGCCGTTGTTCTCGAGCATTATCGGGCCTTAATTGAATTATATGGCGAAGAGGTGGGAACCCGTGTCGCCCGCAAGCATTTGAGCTGGTATTCGGAACGGCTGCCGGGAGGCAGTGTTTTCCGCAGCAAAGTGATCCGGATGACTGATTGGCGGGCAGTCGAACAAGAAATAATTGCCTTTTATGACGGGTTTTCGTTACAGGAAAGTGCCTAACATGGACACTCGGACAGGAAAAGAACAAGAAACAGCGACAGACGCTGACGTGATGGCCAGTTCGGTTCTTAATGCCATACCCGATCCGATTATCGTCATTGATGAAAAAGATTGTATCAGTCTGGCTAATCCGGCCGGTGAAGCGTTCTTCGGCGCCTCTCTTTCCATATTACAACGCACAAACCTTACGGAATTGGTGCCTTTCGGAAGCCCGCTGTTCGGATTGGTTGAGCAAGTGCGGCAAACACGCGATTGCGTTTCGGAATATGGCGTAGATCTGGGCACCCCCAAAACCGGCATAAAAAATGTTAATCTTCAGGTGTCCTCCCTCTATGGCACCTCCAGTGTTGTCGTACAAATTGAAGAACGGACAATTGCCCTTAAGATGGACCGACAACTGACCCATCGCGGCGCTGCCCGATCTGTCACCGCCATGGCGACGATGCTGGCCCATGAGGTGAAGAACCCTTTATCCGGGATCCGCGGGTCCGCGCAGCTTTTGGAGATGAATGCGTCTGATGCGGATCGGGCGCTAACTCAGCTCATATGCGATGAGACGGACCGTATTTGCGCACTCGTCGATCGTATGGAAGCCTTTTCCGATGATCGGCCTATCGACCGGGACGCCGTGAATATTCACGAGGTGCTGGAACATGTGCGCATGGTTTCTGCCGCTGGATTTGGTAAAAACATCGTCTTTCGCGAGAATTATGACCCATCGTTGCCCTTCGTTTATGGCAATCGCGACCAACTTGTTCAGGTACTCCTAAATTTGATTAAAAACGCAGCTGAGGCCGTGCCGGACGATAAGGGCGAAATTATCCTGACGACGGCCTATCGCCACGGGATCCGGCTTGCGGTTCCAGGCAGCACGGATAAAGTCCAGCTTCCCCTTGAAGTTGGCATTCTCGATAACGGACCGGGCATTCCGGAAGAAATCGTCCCTCATATTTTTGATCCCTTCGTGACGACAAAAACCGGCGGCAGCGGCCTTGGATTGGCCCTCGTTGCCAAGATTGTTGGCGACCATGGCGGCATTGTTGAATATGACAATCGTCAATCTGGCGGAACTTTCCTGATCCGGCTGCCAATTTACAACTTTACCAGAACGGAACCATAAATAATGGCAAATACCATTTTAGTCGCAGATGACGACCAGAGTATTCGCACCGTTCTGGATCAGGCCCTCTCCCGGGCGAACTATATTGTTCGTTCTACAAGCAATGCGGCAACCTTGTATAACTGGGTGCTTGAAGGGGCGGGCGATATTATTCTCACCGATGTAGTGATGCCCGATGAAAACGGTCTGGATTTGTTGCCGCGGATCAAGAAAATACGCCCCGATATCCCGGTGATCGTCATGAGTGCGCAGAATACGTTGTTGACCGCCATTAAGGCGACGGAGCGCGGGGCCTACGATTACTTGCCGAAGCCGTTTGATCTGAAAGAGCTTCTACAAGTAGTCGAGCGGGCGCTGTCCAAGCCCAAGAAACCTTCACGCCGCAGTGGCCAGGATGACGAGGAAGAAACAAAAATTCCCTTGATTGGTCGTTCGCCGGCCATGCAGGAGATTTATCGAGTGCTGGCGCGGCTGATGGGGACAGATCTGACGGTTTTGATTTCAGGTGAAAGCGGGACGGGGAAAGAATTGGTCGCCCGTGCATTGCATGAATATGGCAAACGGAAAAACGGCCCGTTTGTACCGATTAACATGGCCGCAATTCCCAAGGAACTAATTGAATCAGAATTATTCGGACATGAAAAAGGTGCCTTTACCGGTGCGGATGCCCGGGCCATTGGCCGATTTGAACAGGCGCAAGGCGGGACATTATTCCTCGACGAGATTGGGGATATGCCGGTGGAGGCGCAGACGCGGTTGCTTCGGGTGTTACAGCAGGGTGAATATACCACTGTTGGCGGCCGGACGGCCATTAAGACGGATGTGCGCATTGTTGCAGCGACTAATCGGGACCTGCGGCAATTTGTGCGACAAGGGCTGTTCAGAGAGGATTTGTACTATCGTCTGAACGTGGTCCCGCTACGGCTTCCGCCTTTACGGGAGCGGGCGGAGGATATTCCTGATCTGGCGCGGCATTTCCTGAAACAAACCCACGAAGAAGGCTTGCCGACCAAAAGTATTGGCAGTGACGCCCTGGAAATGCTCAAGAAGCATAAATGGCCGGGAAATGTTCGGGAACTGGAGAATCTTGTGCGGCGCCTTGCCGCCCTGTATTCCGATGATGTGATTGATACCTCCATCATTGAACAGGAGCTTGCGCCGCAAATTTCAAGTGGCGTTGGTGATGTTAATATTGAAGATGAGAATCTTGGGACTGCAGTAGAGCGGCATCTGTCGAAATATTTTGCGGCGCATTCCGGGAATCTTCCGCCAACCGGCTTGTATGACCGCATTTTACGGGAAATTGAACGGCCTTTAATCAGTCTTTCGTTAGAAGCAACTAACGGAAATCAGATAAAAGCCGCGGATTTACTAGGGGTCAACCGGAACACCTTGCGGAAAAAGATACGTGAGCTTGATATTCAAGTTGTGCGCGGCCTAAAGTGATGCTTAAATACCACAATGTGGTATATTGACGAACTGAACCTATTTGTTGGAGAAAGAGCTGTTTTCAGCCCCTCCGTCGTTGATTTGGTGGAACAGTAGAGTGACACAAACACAACAGGTTGATAAGAAATCGGATTTCGCATTGCTGCGATGGGCGAAGAAGATCGGCCTCGGCCCGAAAACCTCTTTCTTTGTGGCGATGCTGGCCATTGCCAGCGGTATCGCTACTTATGAATCCCTGACCATTGAAAACCCGGTTTACACACGGCTTCTGCTGATTGTCGATATTGTCATCGTTGTCCTGTTGGCGATCGTTATTTGTCACCGTTTAATCCGTATGTGGCGTAAAGGGCAGGTGGGCGGATCAGGTAGTCAGATGCATCGTCGGATCGTCCGGCTGTTTTCCCTGATTGCCGTGGCGCCGGCCTTGATGGTGGCGCTGTTTTCGGCGCTGTTCTTTAATATTTATTTTCAAAAGCATTTCTCGGATCCGGTGAATACGGCAGTTTCGGAATCTCTAGTTGTCGCCGATGCCTATATCAAGGAACATATCCAGAATATCCGATCCGATGTGTTCGCCATGGCTGCGCAGATTAACCGGGCGCCACCGCAAATTCTAGAAAACAGGGCTCGTTTTGGTGCGTATTTGAGCGATCAGGTAATTGCCCGTAATCTGAGTGAGGCTGTTGTCATAGATGGGTCACAGACGGTCATCGCGCAATCCGAACTAAGTTTTGCGTTAGAGTTTGATGAAATATCTCCGGCGACATTCAATGAAGCTCGGGAGCAGGATGTTGTCATTACGACTAACGGGACCGATGATCGGGTGCGAGCGCTGATCAGGCTCGACCGATTGTTGGATGGCTATCTGTATGTAAGCCGATTTATCGAACCCCGGGTTCTCGAGCATCTGGAACGTACTCGGGCCGCTGCGGCGGATTATCAGGAACTCAAAGATGAAGGGTTCGGAATTCAAATTCAGTTTGCGGCTGTCTTCTTTATTATTTCGCTCATGGTGGTTTTGGCCGCCGTATGGTTTGGGCTGGTTATCGCTTCCCGTCTGGTTGGCCCCATAGAGGATCTCGTCAAAGCTGCGGAACGGGTTCGCGCTGGTGATTTACACACTAAAGTGGACGAGCACCGGGCATATGACGAAATGGCAACTTTGTCCCGGGCTTTCAACCGGATGACAGGGCAATTACTGACTCAGCGCAAAGAACTGGAAGAGACCAACGATAAATTGGATGAAAGACGCCGTTTTACCGAAGCTGTACTATCAGGTGTTTCTGCCGGGGTGATTGGGGTCGATAAACATGGCCTCATCAATCTGCCCAACCGTACGGCAACAGAACTGCTTGGCAAGAAGTCTCAAGAACTGGTCGGTCAGCCGTTTGCAGATGTTTTACCGCAAATTGCTTTCCTGCTCGATGAAATCAGAGAACGGCCATACCGCGTTGCGGAAGGCCAGGTTCAACTACAAACCGATGGCATTCATCGGCATTTACTTGTTCGGGTGTCCGCCGAGATTTCCGGTAGCGGATTGCAAGGTTTTGTTGTCACATTGGATGAAATTACCGATCTGGTGTCTGCCCAGCGGATGGCCGCCTGGGGCGATATCGCCCGCCGTATTGCCCATGAAATCAAGAACCCACTGACCCCAATTCAATTGTCTGCAGAGCGGATAAAACGTAAATACGGCAAACAAATTGTCGAGGATATTGATGTCTTTAATCAATGTACCGATACGATTATTCGGCAAGTCGGCGATATTGGTCAGATGGTTGATGAATTTTCGTCCTTTGCCCGTATGCCAACGCCGAAATTCAGTCCCGAAAATTTGGGTGAACTAGTAGGCCAGGCGACCTTTTTACAAAAAGTTGCGCACCCTGAAATCGAGTATATTTTCGATGATACGCCCGCGCCTATGACTTATGACTGCGATGCATCGCAAATCAATCGGGTCATCACTAATCTGCTGCAAAATAGTGCGGATGCTATTGCTGGACGCGACGGTCTGGAGATAGATCTTGAAAAAGGCCGGATCGTAATCGAGATGTTCCGCCAGGCTGAAAACTTTGTCATACAGGTTACGGATAATGGCCGAGGTCTACCGGAAAAAGATCGCAGACGCTTGACTGAACCCTATGTTACGCACCGGGAAAAAGGCACCGGCCTGGGATTGGCAATTGTGACCAAAATTATTGAAGAACATGGTGGCACGCTCACCATGCTGGATGCACCGAACGGGACAGGGGCTCAAATACAAGTGACCTTTCCTACAAATGAAATAAGATTAAGAACAGGGAACGACTGATTATGTCTGCGGACATTTTAATAATCGACGACGAATCCGACATTCGGGACCTCATTGCTGGAATCCTGGAAGACGAAGGATATGAAGCGCGAACGGCCGGAAATAGTGATGAATGCTTCTCTGAAGTCTCTCATCGCCGACCTAACCTCGTTATCCTGGATATTTGGCTTCGGGGCAGTAAACTGGATGGCATTGAGATCTTGCAACAACTGGTAAAAGATCATCCGAATTTGCCGATCCTTATGATCTCGGGCCACGGCAATATTGAGACAGCGGTACAAACCATAAAGCTTGGTGCCTATGACTTTATCGAGAAACCTTTTAAAGCAGAACGCCTCATTCAGCTGGTTGAAAGATCATTAGAAGCCGTGCGATTGCGTCGCCAGGTTAAGGAATTGAAACACAAGGCCGGTGAAGTCCTCACAGATTTAATCTGTCGATCCAATGTAATGATACAGTTACAACAAACCATTGAAAAGGTGGCGCCAACAGGCAGCCGTGTGCTGATTGCCGGTCCCTCGGGCTCGGGTAAGGAAGTTGTGGCTCGCCTTATTCACGAACAATCAACCAGAAGCGCTGGACCATTCGTTGTCCTCAACGCCGCCACCATGGCACCTGAAAGAATTGAAATTCAGTTATTCGGGGTTGAAGAAGGACGCATGAGTTCGACAAAAGGCGGGCGACGTGGTTTGCTTGAAAAGGCCCATGGCGGTACGATTTTCCTGGACGAGATCGCCGATATGCCAATGGAAACACAGGGCAAAATCTTGCGCGTACTTGTGGACCAATCATTTCAGCGGGTCGGTGGTAGCGAAAAAATAAAAGTTGATGTACGGGTCATATCGTCGTCCAGCCAAGATTTGCAGGACGCCATGCAGAATGGAAAACTACGCGAAGATCTTTATCATCGCTTAGGGGTCGTTCCAATTTCGGTGCCACCGTTGAGGGAAAGGCCCGAAGATATTGGACCGTTGGCACGATTTTTTATCGAACGCTTCGCGACCAGTTCAGGCTTACCCATCAGGAAAATAGGAGAAGACGCTGTGGCAACATTGCAAGCGTCATCCTGGCCTGGCAATGTACGGCAGCTTAAAAATGTTATTGAGCAAATAATGATTTTGGCGACGGGTGACAAGTCAGCTCCAATAACCGTGGATATGGTGCCACCAGACGCCGGATCTGCGCAATCGGTTATGGTCGGGCAAAATGATAACACGGAAATCATGGCTTTGCCGTTGCGTGAGGCCAGAGAACGCTTCGAAAAAGAATATCTGGAGGCCCAAATAAACCGGTTTGGTGGAAATATTTCGCGTACGGCCGCTTTTGTTGGTATGGAGAGATCCGCTTTGCATCGGAAGTTAAAATCGCTGGGCGTGAACAATGGTGAACGAAAGAAATTTGCCGAGTAGTGCCTGTGATTTAGGGTGTCGATGTTGACATATGGGGAGTATTTACCGCAATGAAGGTAATTGTTTGTGGCGCAGGGCAAGTCGGATCGAATATTGCGCGTCAGCTTGCCCGAGAGGGAAATGACGTCACGTTAGTGGACCAGTCAGCAGAATTGGTGCGTAAAATTGGCGACGAACTCGACGTGAGAGCGATGGTTGGGCATGCTTCCCATCCGAATGTGCTTGAACGGGCTGGCGCAACTGATGCTGATATGTTGATTGCGGTAACTTACAGTGATGAAGTCAACATGGTGGCGTGCCAAATTGCCCATTCGTTGTTTGATATTCCGAAAAAAGTCGCCCGTATCCGCTCACAACAATATCTCGACCCTATGTGGGCTCATTTATTCAGTCGCGATAATTTACCGATCGATGTCATTACCTCACCAGAAATCGAGGTGGCACAAGCCATTGAGCGACGGTTGAAGGTTCCTGGTGCCATAGATACTGTTTCTTTTGCCGACGGCCGGGTTCAGGTGATCGGAGTTCGGCTGGATGAAAGATGCCCGATCGTCAACACACCTCTGCGGCAATTGACAGAATTGTTCCCGGATTTGAATATTGTCGTCGTCGCCATTTATCGTGAAGGCAACATGATTATTCCGTCAAGCGTTGACCAGATGTATCCTGGAGATGAAGTTTATTTTGCGGCGGACAGTAAACATGTTTCCCGAGCCATGCCGTTGTTTGGGCATGAAGAACAGGAAGCCAGGAGTATCGTCGTTGTTGGCGGCGGGAATATTGGTCTTCATTTGGCGCAATTTATCGAAAAGAACATGCGGAATGTTTCGTTGAAAATTATTGAACATAATCGGAAACGGGCGGAGGATATTCTGGAGCATTTGGAGAATACGGTCGTGTTGCATGGCGATGCACTTGATCCGGATTTGCTTCAGGAAGCCAATGTTGCTCGGGCGGAAACCATTGTTGCGCTGACAAACGATGACGAAGTCAACATTCTGTCTTCCCTTTTAGCAAAAGGGCAGGGATGTGAAACAGCTATTACACTGATTAATAATCCGGTATTCGGTAATCTTGTAACAACGCTAGGTATTGATGTCGTTGTCGACCCACGTGCCACTACTGTGTCCGAAATTCTCAAACATATTCGTCGTGGCCGGATCAGAGGTTTGCATTCCTTCCGCGACGGTGCTGCAGAAGTTGTCGAAGGCGAAGCACTCGAAACGTCGCAACTTGTCGGCAAACCCTTACGGGAAATTAATTTACCGGCGGGCACAATCGTCGGCGCGGTCATTCGAGGTGATAAAGTCGAAATTCCGAGAGGGGATACGATCATCAAAACCAATGACCGGGTGGTTATGTTGGGGTTGCGCAATGCGGTGCGTAAAGTGGAAGAAATGTTTACCGTCAGCCTGGAGTTCTTCTAAGACTTATGTTGCTCGCTCCCGCATTCATGATTTTGGGTTGGTCGCTGGTGTTCCTGTCGGGGTTGATGGTACTACCGCTCCTGTTTTCATTACTGGTATCGCAGATGTTTGTCGCTACCAGCTTTTTTATGTCCGCGATCATTACTGTTTTTCTCGGCGGCGGATTGGTTTTCGCCACTCGAACCGACACAGCCAGCCTTGGCCGACGTGAGACCTTTCTTACGGCGACACTGATTTGGGTAATTGTTCCATTATTTGCGGCGTTGCCACTCTATTTGAGTGATGCAATTCCTTCAGCAACCAATGCCTATTTTGAAGCCTTATCCGGATTTACAACGAATGGTGCATCCATAATCGAAAACTTGGATGATCAAGCACCCAGCGTGTTGCTATGGCGTAGTCTCATCCAGTGGGTAGGCGGGTTTACACTTATTGTTTTTGTTTCGTTACTTGCATCAGCATTTAATATCCCGGGAAATAATCCACTCACGCGCGCCATCGCTAAAAGTACGCGTCGTCGTTTGTCTCGGCGGATAAGGTTTGCGGTCTTGTCTATCTTAAAGATCTACGCCCTACTGACAGCTATCTGTATTGTTGCTCTTTGGGCGGTTGGCATGCCGGCTTTCGACGCTATTTGCTATGCATTCAGTACAATTTCAACCGGCGGATTTACGACATCCGACGATACAGGGGCAATTTTTAGCAGTCGTTCCATAGAAATTGTCTTGATGGTTTTTATGGTGATCGGCGCCCTCAATTTCTCGCTCCATTGGTCCTTCTTCAACGGCGATAGAAAAGCCTATTTCAAGGATTCCGAATATCGTTATTTGTTGATGGCTATTGTGCTGGGAAGCTTCGCTGTCTTCTGGTTAATGATGGCGGAAACGGATATGGGAATCTTCGATACCATACGGTACGCTATATTCAATACAGTTTCCGCTATTACAACAACAGGATATAATTTGCCTTTGGTCTCCAGTACCGGGCAGTATTATTGGCCTGTTGGTGCTCTTTTTCTGATTTTGTTTTTGATCACTGTCGGCGGATCGACGGGATCAACGGCGGGCGGCATCAAATTGATGCGTGTATTCGTGCTTTTTAAACTTTCAGGCGCGGAAATTAAAAGGCTCAGTTTTCCCAGTGGTGTGTTTCCCCTTCTCTACGGCGGGAGAAGGCTCTCTCGGGAGCAAATAATGTCTGCCTGGACGTTCTTTGTTATCTACTGTTTTGCTCTCGTTGTGGTGACGTTGTTATTGGCGTTCAATGGCCTCGATTTTCAATCATCGTTGTCTTTAGCAGTAACCAACCTTGCAAATGCAGGGTCGGCGGCCCAACCATTGATCACAGATGTGCAAATTGGCACCGAAAATTTTATAAGCTATAATCAGTTACCAAATGCATCTAAATGGATATTGTGTATAACAATGCTAGTAGGGCGGCTCGAATTTTTCGCCGTACTTTCACTTTTTAATCCGGCTTTGTGGCGGCGCTAATTAACAGGAAATAAGATGTCTCGAATTGCTTATGTAAATGGCCAATATCAGCCACATAGTCACGCAAATGTTCATATTGAAGATCGGGGATACCAGTTCGCAGACGGCGTTTATGAAGTTGTCACAATCGTGAACAGTAAAATGATCGATGAAGAAGGCCATTTGCAAAGACTATGGCGGAGCCTAGCAGAGCTTCGTATCGATGCTCCCATGAAAGCAGAACCGTTGAAAATGGTCATGCGAGAAGTTGTTCGCAGAAACGGTATCGTCAATGGCATTATTTATTTGCAGGTAACGCGCGGCGTTGCGCCACGGGATCACCCGTTTCCGAAAAATACCCCGCCGGCATTGGTCATGACGGCCAAACGCCTTTCCATGGACAAAGCTGAAAAAACTGCGGAGAAAGGGGTGAGTGTTGTTACGGTTCCCGATATTCGATGGGCGCGGTGTGACATTAAATCTGTATCCTTGCTACCCAATGTTCTGGCGAAACAAGCGGCCAAGGATAACGGGGCCTATGAGGCCTTTCAAATTGACGCAGACGGCATGGTGACGGAAGGCAGTTCAACCAATGCTTGGATTGTCGACCAAAATGGAAAGGTCATCACCCGACCGACCAGCAATGAAATTTTGGCGGGAATCACGCGTGCTTCATTGATTAGGGAACTCGAAAAGAAGGGTGTGGAGTTCGAATTACGAAGTTTTACCGTTGAAGAGCTCCATAATGCTCGCGAAGTATTCCTAACTAGCAGCACATCCTATGTTTTACCGGTGGTTAAAGTCGACGAACATGTGATTGGCAACGGCAATCCAGGCAGTATTTCGATGACTTTGCGGGAAATCTATCGTGAATTTATGAATGCGGCTTCGTAGAGTCCCAGCATGTTTGTACAACGATTTGTTGTTTTTTTGCCAAAAGCTATATTTATGGCCATTTTTTCGTTATAATGCTTGTGTTTAGTTCAATAAATCCTTATGTCAGGGAAACTTTTTACCTATTGCATTAGATTTCGGTTTTGTATTAACCGCGCGGACTAAAAAGTTACCAAGATAATTCGATGACTGAAGGATGATTAAACCAAATGGCCGCAGAAAAATCACAGAACGTGCAGGATGTATTCCTGAACAAAGTACGGAAAGACAAAGTCCCTGTGACTGTATTTCTAGTTAATGGTGTGAAGCTTCAAGGCGTTATAAGTTGGTTCGACAACTTCAGCGTATTGTTAAGGCGCGATGACCACGAGCAACTGGTTTATAAGCATGCTATTTCCACTGTGATGCCGTCAGGCCCAATCAAATTATTTGATCCGGCGGCCGGTGAGGTATAAATTTCTAATATTATTGGACATTTATTATAACAGAATTTGATCCCAATGCGGAACGCGAAGGCCTGAGCTCTGGCGAAACCGCATTAGTTTTATATCCTTTCGTAAAGAAAAACGAGAAGGGCAAACTTCGTGATCCAGAAGGGTGCCTGTCGGAAGCCGTGTCTTTGACAGCTGCCATTTCGCTGGATGTCGTTCATTCAGAAGTTGTTCCACTTCGAAAAGCCAAACCAGGCACATTATTCGGAGACGGAAAAATTGATGAGCTTGGCGGCTTTATAAAAAACCTACATATTGATGTTGTCATCATCGATGGGCCTGTCACTCCGGTTCAACAACGGAACCTGGAAAAGCGGTGGCAGGTAAAAATTGTCGACCGAACCGGCTTGATTCTTGAAATATTTGGAGAGCGGGCCCAGACTAAAGAGGGAACCCTGCAAGTTGAGCTCGCCCACCTCAGTTATCAGCGGACCCGTCTCGTGCGATCCTGGACCCATTTGGAGCGCCAGAGAGGGTCTCTGAGTTTTATTGGCGGACCTGGCGAATCCCAATTGGAGATTGACCGGCGCCTTATTGATGATCGAATTGTAAAAATAAAACGACAACTGGAATCTGTCGTGCGAACCCGCGATCTCCACCGAGCGAAGCGAAAAAAAATTCCGTACCCGATCGTCGCACTCGTCGGTTATACAAATGCCGGTAAATCAACGTTATTTAACCGTTTGACGGCCTCGAAGGTGTTTGCCGAAGATCTTCTCTTTGCGACACTTGATCCAACGATGCGAAAAATTGATCTTCCCGGAGGTCAAACCGTTATTCTGTCAGATACTGTTGGTTTTATTTCAGATCTTCCGACAGAGCTAGTCGCTTCTTTTCGAGCGACCTTGGAAGAAGTCCTTGAGGCCGATCTGATTGTTCATGTGCGCGATATCACCCATACAGATACCGATGCGCAGAAAAAAGACGTTTTTGATGTGTTGACGCGCCTTGGTGTCGATTACGATGACGAACATGGCTATTTGGAAGTGTACAATAAAATAGATCTGTTGGATCCGGACCTAGCCGAAACAGTCCTTAACGGTGTTGAGCGTGACGAAAGTCTGGCGGCAATTTCTGCTATAACAGGCAAGGGGACAGATAGTCTTCTCACGATAATTGAGACAAAATTAACGGCACGACAGAATATACTATCCCTAGATATACCTGCGTCAGATGGTGCGACTCTATCCTGGATTTATCGGAATGGCACCGTGTTGGATCGCGAAGACCGCGAGGAAATCGTTCATATTGACGTAAAGCTCTCGCCCGAAAATGTTGGGCGGCTTGAAAAAATGATAAATATAACCGTATAACTCATTGTTTTATTTGTTGTTTTTTACTTTATTCCAAAGACCATCCATTTCTTTCAATGTGCTGTCGGAAGGTCCTTTCCCGCGCTTAGCAAGAAGTGCCTCCACTGCTTGGAACCGGCCCGTAAATTTTTTATTTGCTTGCCGTAATATTGTTTCAGGTTCTAACTCAAGATGACGTCCTAAGTTCGCTAAAACAAACAGTAAATCACCGTATTCTTCGGCAATACGGTGCTGTGAACCACCTTGCTCGATTTCTTCTTTTAATTCTGCCATTTCTTCATCGATTTTATCGAAAACCGGTCCAATATCGGGCCAATCGAAACCGACGCGAGCGGCACGGTTTTGTAATTTGACGGCTCGTGTAAGGGCAGGGAGGCCGTTTGCTACTCCGTCTAATGCGGAAGGCGGCGTTTGCCGTGCTTTGGCCTTTAACGCCCGTTCCTGCGCTTTTGCGTCTTCCCAGGCTACGGTCTGAGCCTCAGCTGATCCGATGTCTGTGGTGCCAAATACATGGGGATGCCGGCGGATCATCTTGTCAGATATGGCGTCGATAACACCGTTGAAGTCAAAATCCCCATTTTCCTTTGCCATTTGCGCATAAAAAACCACTTGAAACATCAAATCTCCAAGCTCGCCCTTTAAATCCTCCATATCGCCTTCTGCAATTGCATCTGCAACCTCATAGGCTTCTTCGATAGTATGAGGGGCAATGGTCGAGAAATCCTGTTGAAGATCCCAAGGACATCCGCCATCGGGGTTTCGAAGCCGGGACATAATATCGAGGAGACGGTTCATCGGTGAACTTGTATCAAGTTTATCCAAAATAGGGACCTCATGGGTTAAATTTATGAATTCGACTTTAAAGTATTTCTTTTAGGAAGGGCCAGTCGTAACATTGCAAATTGTATAAAAAACAAAGCGAGATCATGCAAGACGGCGATAACCAAAAACCGAAAAAACAACGAAAACCGAAAGAACCGACGGCACGATGGCTTCGCAATCAAGCGCTGAGATATTTGGATCGCTTTGCGACATCCACCGGTAAAATGCACCATCATTTGTTCAGAAAATCTCAACCTGCGTTGGCGTTGTTTGACCTTGATGAGGCGGAGCTTCGCGCCTCCATTGACGTTGAAATAGCAAAGTTGGTAGATTCTGGTTTTATAAATGATCAAGAGTATGCGGCCAGTAAGGCCCGGATTATGGCAAAGCAGGGTAAATCTTTAAATCAGATACGCCGTAAGCTAATGGATCTTGAGGTTTCGGAAGATATTCAGGAAGCCGCTATCTCTGGCTTGGGAGAGGATAGTGAAGGGCTGGATATGGTTGCCGCAGCCCTTTATGTTCGAAAACGTAAATTTGGCCCTTACAAACCGGAAGAGTCACGGCAGGCACGGTGGGAAAAAGAAATGAGTTCGTTGGCGCGCAACGGATTTTCTTACACTGTCGCCAGTGTCGTATTGGCTAAAGAGTCCATTGAAGGCATTGAAGAAGTAATCTTCAATGACGCGGGGTTAGGTGAGAGATAGGGTAAATTCATATCTGTCGTTTGATAATCTATTTTGCGCATAATATATATTATGGAAAATACTGATATCTTATGCACTAATCGTCTTTACCGGCTTTTCCAAAGGCATATCCCATTGATCCGGCGATAAAAGTCGCTGCGTCGCCCGTTCAAGTGTCGTTGACAACCAATATTCTGCCGATAGGTAATGATATCGACAAAATTGTGTAACGGATAAATTGCCAGCCAATACCCTTGGTATCCTTTACGCTAGTTCTTTTACGATTTAGATACCAAATTTACATGTGGCACAGTTACTTAAAAACCAGTCCATTCAAACCTTGCAAGTTATTTGACACCCAATTTTCAGCGACCTCAGGATCAGATTAGCGTCCTTGTGACCTGATCGCTGCGTAACACGCCTCTACAATCTTTCTTATATTAGTAATCTGGTGTTTAGTCATACCAAACTTGCATACTATCAAGATTTCTCAATGGGCCAATTTTTAGGGATTCTCAGATCTTCTTTTTGTATCCAATATGGCTCGCGGTAAAACCAAGGTTATCATAGAACAGATGGGCATCGTCCCGGGTCTTGTCCGTCGTCAATTGGACGAGCTGGCAATCTGATTTTTTTGCTCTGTCGATTGCATCAAGCATCAATTTGCGACCTATACCAGACCCGCGCAGGTTTTGGTCAACTCGCACGCTTTCGATTTGGGCACGCGGTGCGCCACCGCGCGATATGCCGTAAATGAGCGTGAATTGATAACATCCAATAATTTTGCCGTTTTGGCTGGCGATGATGAAATTGTTGTTTTTTTGCGATTGCATGTTCTGGAAGGCATCAGAATACGCTTTTGAGGGTGGATTTGTGAGCGTTTCCCGTTTGGATCCTAGTTGATCTTGCGCAATTAGCCGCAAAATATCATAAAGGTCCCTCTCCTGCGCGATTTTGAATTGGAGAGTTTCAGCCACCTAGACCTCTATTTCCATGCCATCATAGGCGGGTTCAACGCCGTCAGGTAATTCTTTTAGAAGTGTCTGATAGTCCAGATCAACATGCATATTTGTTAATATTGCCCGACGTGGTTTTAGCCGTTCAATCCATTTAAGGGCCGTTTCCAGATTTACATGTGTTGGGTGTGGTTTATACCGCATTGCGTCGACAATCCAGGTATCAACGCCACTCAATATTTCAAATCCATTTTCATCAAGATTTACAAGGTCATTGGAATACCCAATTTTCCCCATCCGAAATCCCAAACTAGTGATCGAACCATGATCTTGATCAAAGGGAATAAAATCTATATCCCCAATGTTAAAGGGGCCTTCGATAAGGTGATCCGTTAATATCGCAGGATAAGGATTTCCGTTAAGCTGTTCAAAACAATAATCAAAACGGCGTTTCAGAACAGATAATGTTTTATGATCACTCCAGACATCGACACGGCGGCGGTTATGAATTGCCAGAACCCGAAGTTCGTCTATGCCATGGCATTGGTCTGCATGTTCATGGGTCCAGACAACGGCATTTAGATCGTCAACATCTGCATCCAGTAATTGTTGGCGAATATCCGGAGACGTGTCAATTAAGACGCGTGTCTCTTTTTCCTCAACTAAAATCGAACAGCGACGTCGCCTGTTTTTGGGCTCATTTGGATTACACGCGCCCCATTCATTACCAATCCGCGGGACACCACCCGATGTTCCGCATCCCAGGATTGTTACTTTCATTTTGCATTCCGTTCTATTTTATTAAACAAATTGAAGAAGTTATCTGTCGTTTTCTCAGATAACTTTTCAAGTGTTGTTTCTTTTAACTCCGCGATTTTTGCGGCGGTATGGGCAACAAAGGACGGCTCATTAGATTTCCCCCGTTTGGGAACGGGCGCTAAATAAGGTGCATCTGTTTCTACAAGAAGTTTCTCTAACGGAAGCCGGCGAACATGATCTTGAAGCTCGGTTGCGGTTTTGAATGTTACAATTCCGGAAATTGAGATAAAAAATCCAATTTCCATAGATTTTTCCGCAACTTTCCATCCAGAGCTAAAGCAATGAATTACCCCTGTAAACGGACCTTTCTTATATTCTTCTTGCAAGATATCAATTGTGTCCGTGTCGGCATTTCTCGTATGGACAATAAGCGGCAATCCGGTTTCACGTGCGGCTTCAATATGTATTCTAAAGGATTTTTTTTGCAGGTCCCGTGGCGCATGTTCATAGAAGTAATCCAGACCCGTTTCACCGATTGCAACAACCTTCCTATTTTGAGACAGGTCAATCAGTTTTTCAGTCGTGACCTCATCACCTTCGGTTTCAGCTTCATGGGGATGGACACCGACGGAACAGTGAATATTGTCATAGGTTTCTGCTATTTCGAGAACCTGATTGAATTCACGTAATTTGGTGCCGATGGTCAACATATGTCCCACACCTGCGTCCCCTGCCCTGGCGACCACATCGTCAAGCTGGCTTGATAGCTGTTCAAAATTTAAATGACAATGACTGTCGACGAGCATAATGGATCCTGTTCTATTTTTTCGGTATCATGCGTTCTACATTCAAAAACAGATTGAGAACAACTTGTTTCCGGTCAAGATTAACGGAATTTGCTTTTTCAATAAGCCGATTTCCTTTTTCCCACAAGTCAACCCAGCGTACGAGAGTGTTACCAGACACCATTTTACGCATGATTTCGGCTTCTCCTGTTACTAGACCGTCTATTTTAAACTCACTATTTGCGGCACGTACAAGCCGGGATATCCACCATGGATATAAGTCACAGATGGTTCTGTATATGTTTTCACCATCTTTGCGCGCCGAAATGTCGGCTAACCCATGTAGTTTCTCAGCGTCAAGCCGCGGGTAATTCCGAAAAATGTCCAGAAAACCCGCGAAGATATCGAGCCCCCCGGTTTCCAGTAATTGCAGTGCTTTTCCAGGACTACCTTCCGCAAGCGACATGAGCATTGCCGCTTGTTCAGGTTCAAGATCCGTCACATAGGGCGTGAGTGCTTGGTGAAGGTCGTCGAGTTGGAGCGGTTTCAAAGGTAGCAGTCGACAACGAGATCGAATAGTTGGTAAGAGGCTTGCGGGTGTGTGAGAGAGCAAAAGGAATATGGTTTTTTCTGGCGGTTCTTCAAGTATCTTCAAAATTGCATTGGCCGCATTATTGTTCATGTCGTCAATTGTATCGACGATGACGACCCTCCAAGTCCCTTCTGCTGCGGTCATTCGAAAGAAATTAGTAAGCGAGCGAACATCATCGACGCGAATAACACTAAATATTTTTTTCCCTTTAGGATCATATTGTCGTTTGAGGACGGCAAGACCCGGATGCGCCCCCGACTTGATCAGGGAAATGGCAGGGTCGGAAGCATCAATTTCCAAATTCTCAGGAGGTCCAAACAGGCCGCCTGAAGACGCCGAACTCAATAAGAATTTCGCGGCGCGATAAGCAAACGTCGCTTTACCGACACCTTTTGCACCTGTAATCAGCCAGGCATGATGGAAACGACCACTATTAAAATTATCCACAAAGATTTTTTCAGCTTGGGAGTGACCAATAAGGCGTGTTGTGTCTTGGGGGTGTGGGTAATTATCCAGCACATCAGAAGCCGGAATATCAGTCACGCCAATAACCTTTCTCGGATTACTCGCCGCAGTTCCGCTTGTATAGTATCAATTGGTTTCGTGGCGTCGATTACAACACATCGATCTTTATTCTTCTCTGCAATATCAAGAAAGCCGTCCCTGAGCCGCTCATGGAAGGCGATATCCATTTTTTCAAAGCGATCCTCATTGTGAAGACGATCATCTGTTCTGCGCAGGCCCTCTTCCGCCGGCATATCAAAAATAAACGTCAGATCGGGTTCGAAGTCACCTACCGCAAAATCATGCACTTTTCGAACAACATCCTCGCCCAATTGATTTCCATAACCTTGATAGGCCATGGTTGAGTCTGCAAAGCGGTCGGAAAGTACCCAATATCCCTTTTTAAGTGCTGGCCAAACAGTAAGACGCAAATGATTTCTTCTTGAGGCATAGAACAATAATGTTTCCGCCACAGCGTCCCAACGGTCCGGTTCACCGGTCAGGATAAGCTCGCGAATTTCATCGGCACCTGGGGCACCGCCGGGCTCTCTCGTCAGTAAATTTTTGATAGATTGACCTGTAAGATAGTCGCCAAGCATGCGCGCTTGTGTCGATTTTCCACTGCCGTCGCCGCCTTCTAGGGTTATAAATTTACCCGGAAACGGGTCGCCGTCCTGCATGTCAATAATTTCACTTTACTGCGCTGAAGGCCCAAATATAAGATATTCAACAGCTGAGGTCAGTCGGCGGACAACACCAGGTCGGGCAATATTCTCCGTTGCAATCAACGGGACTGTAATAGGTTCTTTGTCAGGCACTTCAATAAGCAATTGTGCCACTGGCGTACCTTCCAAAATTGGTGCCGGAATAGGCTCGTTATAAACAACTTTTACAACCATGGATTTTCTCTCTTGGCGAGAAAGGGTAATGGTGACGTCCTCTTCGACAGTCAGCGGTACCGTATCAGTTTCACCAAGCCAGACCCGCGCGTTGTCAACTATATCGCCAGGCTTGAAAAGGCTGTAATTGCCAAACTCCCGGAACCCCCACTCCAACAGGCGTTCACCTTCGCGGCTCCGCTCCTTTGCACTGGTCAAGCCGTTAAGAACAACGATCAAGCGCCGATCATCGCGCTTCGCAGACCCAACGAGACCGTATCCAGATTCTTCCGTATGCCCGGTTTTAAGGCCATCGGCGCCAGTGTTTTTATACAGCAGCGGATTTCGGTTTCCTTGCTTGATTTCACTAAAGGTAAAATCGATCTCGCTGAAAATACCGTAATACTCAGGAAAATTCTCAATGATGTGCTTTGCTAAAATACCTAATTCACGAGCGGTCATGCGGTGCTCTGGGTGCGGCCAGCCAGTCGCGTTTTTGAAAACACTTTTCTCCATACCAAGCTCACGCGCACGGGCAGTCATTGCATCACCGAAAGCTTCTTCAGATCCGGCCAATCCTTCTGCTATTACAATACAGGCGTCATTTCCCGACTGGATAATCACACCACGCAAGAGGTCTGATATCTTTACTCGAGTATCAACCCGGACAAACATTTTTGATCCGCCCTTTTTCCAGGCAATTTCACTGACCGGAAGGGTATCGTCCATTTTAAGCGAACCGTCCTTAAGACGTTCCATGACCATTGTCACAGTCATCAGTTTGCTCATGGAGGCAGGCGGCATCAGTTCGTCTGCATTCTTTTCCATCAAAACCGCGCCCGTATTCATATCAAATACAAAAGCCTCTCGAGCTGGTGTATCGAGAGCTTGAGCTGCGGTGACCGTAGTGCCAAAACAAACAGCCAACACTACAAGGCTCTGGCGGATTTTCAATAGTCTCTGTGACATGATCTTGTTTCCAGTTGGTTGCAAGCGACATATTTGAAGGGTGGATCAAACATCCTTTCCCCGTTCACGAATTTAACGATTATTCTATAATAATGCGTGCCCCTGTATGACCAGCATTTATCAGATTTGCAAGTAGTTGATCTGCTTGACCGATATCATATACCGGGCCGACCCGAACACGGTAAAAGTCTTGACCATTGACCAATACCTGGCTGACTTTGGAGGCGCCCATGGTGGAAAGTCGTGCGCTAAGTTTATTTGCATTATTAAAGTCGACAAATGCGCCTGCCTGGACAAAAATTTCTGAATTCTTTACAGGTTCTACGGTGACAACAGTGTCATTTTCTGTGATTGTACTGACCGCCGCGACCTGCACGGGACGTTCCGCGATAGGTGCAGGAAGTGGTTCTAATCGAGGACCCGACGATGTCTTAACATTCGAAGGTGGCGCCAGGGCATCCGTTGTAATCGTCGCGCGGGGAGCTGCAGCAACATTATTCTTTTCGTTTAAGGGCGTGATTGGCTTCGCAATTATCTGTGAATTTGCATTGGCTGTTGCGTTTCCATCGCTATTAAGAACCTGAACCCGTACCTTGGCCGTCCCCTTCTGAATAACTCCCAGAAGTTCCGCAGATCTTTTGGATAGATCGATAATTCTTGAATGCGCAAAAGGCCCGCGATCATTTACGGTAACAACGACTGAACGACCATTCTCAAGATTTGTGACGCGAACATCTGTCGGCAGTGGTAACGTTTTATGAGCAGCCGTCATTTTGTTCATGTCGTAGACAGCACCATTTGCTGTTTTTCGGCCGTGAAAGGGTTCACCATACCATGAGGCAATTCCTGTCTCATCATAAGTCAGATCTTCCGCCGGGTAATACCACACGCCGTAAATTTGGTAGGGCTTACCAATTTTTGCAGTTCCTCTGTCAATGCCAGTATTGTTTGCTGCAACAGGAGACGGTTTTACCGCGTCATCACCGGAGAAGGTTTTTGCTCCATAACTGAGTAAATTAACTTCCGAACATCCAGCAAGCACAACAGCAGTTATTACTACTATCAACAGTTTTAATTTTTGACCAAAACACATAATCTAGTATGCACCCATATTAAAAAATACCTATTTAGTATATTAACCGTCACCGATGAGATCGGCAAGCTGTCCGACGGACATCGCAAAATAAGTTGATCTGTTCCATTTCAGGATGGTCCGATAATTGTTGTAAACAAGGAAAGTTTGACCATTGCCGCCTTTCGGCTGGACCAAGGATCCCATCAACTGGCGAGACGGCAAACTTTGACCGGAAGCTTTTCGAATCCCCAGGTCTTGCCATTCTTGCATGGGCTTGGCTATTTTCAAGCTAATCAGCGACAAATCAAATCCTTTGGGGAGCGTGACTTCCCTGCCCCAGGTTTGATCGCCTTTCCAACCCGATTTAGACAGGTAATTGGCGGCCGACGCGAAAACGTCCGCTTTCGTGGTCCAAATGTCAGTTCTGCCGTCCTCATCATGATCTACAGCAAAATTAACAAAGCTGGAGGGCATAAACTGGGATTGTCCCATTGCCCCGGCCCACGAGCCTTTCATGTCAGCCGCAGCAATATGTTTGTCTTCAAGGATTTTCAAGGCAAGAAAAAGTTCTTTCCTAAAATATGCGGCGCGCCGGTTGTCATAGGCGAGCGTCGTCAGGGCGTCGATGACACTAAAGCCACCCGTGTATTTTCCATAGCGTGTTTCCACACCCCATAAGGCGACGATAAACCGGGGTTGGACGCCGTATTTTTTGCCAACTTCCTCAAGGACTTCACGATTCTCGTTCAGTCTTGCTTTCCCCGCATCAACGAGTGATTTAGGTAATCTCTTTTCCATATATTGTTGGAATGTCTGTGTGGTTTCCGGCTGCTTACGATCTAGTGCTACGACCCGTTCCAGGATTTTCACATTTGCAAATGCAGCATCTATGGTCGGTTGCGAAATGCCCTTTGTAAGGGCCTCTGTCTTGACATTGGCCAGCCAAACATCAAAATTTTCTTTCGCCGCGTATCCCGGCATGGCGATAGCCAGAAAACAAATGCATAACAAAGACGAAAGAATAAGACGCGTCGATTGCTTTGCCATTGGAACTCCATTTTACTAATCGATCCTTTTTGCCACAGCTTCGGTACTTTCGCAACGATAAGCGACGCCGCCAGTCGATTTTTTAAGTAGTGCTTTTTTTACTCAATCAAGATTTATCGGATTTTGCCTATCAATTATATTGACACTGGCAAAGGGGAACTTTAAACGATCAGGATCATTCGGTATCCGTTATCGATCCCGTGGCTTGATTTCTGATCAAAATCAGGATTATCCACATTGCGGAGGGTTGGCAGAGCGGTTGAATGCACTGGTCTTGAAAACCAGCAAGGGTGCAAGCCCTTCCGGGGTTCGAATCCCCGACCCTCCGCCATTCACTCAAGGTTTATTGTTTTCTCTTTCCAATCAAATATTGATTTCGAGATGTAGTGATATTAAATCTATGGTCGTCAACATATTATTGTTAGCAACCTGTAAGGTAGACTGTGATTAAAGAGCGAGCAAATATCGATAGTCGCAGACGGAATATGAGTTTCGTTATAGCTTTGATTTTTGTATTCAATATCTTCGCTATTGTTCCTTTATCAGAAAGCCATTCTAAAGACAGCGATATTTCTCATTTTATGGTCTCGGCCATGGATGATATGTCTGAACGACCAGATAAGATGCGACATGACCATATCGAAAAGTGTGGCGTTGCGTCCTGTTCAATTGCTGTACCTGATTTCTCCTCTGCTACGTCTGCCGTATTTGGACAAAAAACATCCTTCAGTGTTTCAACAACGCAGCTTGGATCATTACACGTCATCCCTCCTGATCGTCCCCCAAGAACCTAGTTTTATTCTGTTTTTCTAGCCCGTCCCATTCCCTGTTGGTCGTGGGTAACGACGGCTGGTGCCATACTCCAAACTTCAAATAATCAATCTATCTCCGATTTTACCTGGGCAGCTTGGATGCTGGCAGGATGCGGAGAAATGAGTAGGAATAAGCTATGAAAATCAAACGCACTTTTTTGTCCGGCGTGGCTGGATTGACCCTTATCACGGCCGTAGCACTTAGTTCTGTCGTTGCTCTCGCTGCTGGCAATCATGACGGTGGACACCATGGTGAAAAATCAGCCATTGGAACTCCTGGAAAAGCTTCTGAAGTCTCCCGGACCATCGAAATCAAGATGTTCGACAACTATTATGAACCAGAAGAGATCTTCGTAAAGAAAGGGGAAACTATCCGGTTTAAAGTTGTAAATACCGGTGAATTTGTTCATGAATTCAATATTGGCACCGCCGAGACCCACGCTACCCATCAAGAGGAAATGATGATGATGGTCGAGCATGGCGTTCTCGAGGCCGACAAAATCAATCATGAAATGATGAAGATGGACATGGGTAATGGCAAAACCATGGAACATAACGATCCGAATAGCGCCTTGTTGGAACCGAATGATACTGCGGAGATTATCTGGAAATTTGCCGATGGCGGAGAACTGGAATTCGCCTGCAATGTACCGGGGCATTATGACGCCGGGATGATGGGCGAGCTAACCATTCAATAATGAGACCTTGCGCGGCTGGAGATAGGCCGCGCATCTTTTCTCCTCTTCTAAGGACGTAAAAAATGAGAAAATCATTAATACATGCCTTTCGTATTGGCTTAATGGCCAGCCTTGGCATTACTTTAATTCCGGCCCATACCTTTGCCGGAACATATGACATAACAGTTGATAGAGTTTTGATTGATACCGGTAACTTCACAAAAGAAGGTATTGGTTATAATGGCAAATCTCCCGGGCCGGTTCTTCGGTTCTCGGAAGGAGAAGACGTCACGATAAACGTGACAAATAACCTTGATGAGACAACTTCTATTCACTGGCACGGACTTATCCTGCCTTACCAGATGGATGGTGTTCCGAAAATCAGTTATCCCGGGATAAAGCCGGGTGAAACCTTCACGTATAAATTTCCAATCAATCAGCACGGCACATACTGGTTCCACAGCCATTCAGGTTTCCAGGAGCCGGATGGTGCTTATGGATCAATTGTCATTGAACCAAAAAAGAAAGAACCCTTCCGGTTTGATCGGGACTATGTCGTGCAGTTTACCGACAAACACCCCCACTCCGGAAACCGCATTATGCGGAACCTGAAGATGGCCGCTGACTATTACAACCGCAAGCAACAGACATTGGGTGATTTTTTCTCGGACATGAAGAAAAACGGGTTTGATGCAACGGTTTCAGACCGGATGGACTGGGGCAGCATGCGGATGATGGCATCGGATATCGAGGACGTGCAGGGATTTACGCCATTGATCAATGGCAAAGGACCGGAGCAAAACTGGACGGGTATTTTCACGCCTAAAGAGCGGGTTCGGTTGCGATTTATCAACTCCTCCGCCATGACCTATTTCGATGTTCGCATTCCGGGATTGAAGATGACGGTCGTGGCGTCGGATGGAAATCATGTTCAGCCTGTCACAGTTGATGAGCTCAGGATTGGCGTCGCAGAAACCTATGATGTCATCGTAAGGCCCAAGGAAGACAAGGCCTATACCATCTTTGGCGCGAGTATGGGTCGGACGGCGTATGCCAGAGGTACCCTGGCCCCTCGCGAGGGCATGGTGGCGGAAATTCCGGAAATGACCGAACGGCCGCTTCTCACCATGGCTGATATGGGGATGGATCACGGTAATATGGCTGGAATGGATCACTCTAATATGAAGGGCATGGATCAATCGACAATGAAAGAGATGGATCAGTCGAGCATGAAGGGTATGGACCACTCCAATATGAAAGGTATGGATCACGGCAATATGAAGGGTATGGGATCGGATGAGGATGACTTTTATGCCGGTGGAAGTGGTCTTGCCCCCTCAGCAGCGAACGGCGGAAAATTCCTTTCCTACGCTGATTTAAAGGCGCAAAAACCGATCTATGAAGACCGGGAGGCTACAAGGGAAATAGAATTACGTCTTACCGGAAATATGGAGCGTTACATCTGGTCAATCAATGGCGTGAAATATGAAGATGCCGAACCGATCAAGTTACAATTTGGAGAGCGTGTCCGATTTAAGTTTGTCAATGAAACTATGATGACCCACCCCATGCATCTGCATGGCATGTGGAGCATTCTGGATGTCGGGGCCGGCAAATGGAATCCAGCCAAGCACACCATCAGTGTCGCGCCCGGCACAACTGTTTACTCAGAAACCGAAGTCGATGCCGAAGGTCAGTGGGCATTCCATTGCCACCTCTCCTATCACGCCGATGCGGGTATGTTCCGCAAAGTCGTGGTCGAAGGAGGACCGAAATCCGCAAGCATACCCACGACTGAAGATGGAGTATTACAATGACACCAATATTAAAATACTTTCCGAGTGCCTTGGTTGCTTTTGCTCTGTTTACGCCGCTCACAAGCCAGGCCGAAGAACCGGCCAATATTTTCTATGGCTTTCAAATGGAGGAGTTTGAATACCGATACGGTGAAGGCGGGGAAGAGATCTTTGCCTTTGACGGCGACGCTTTCGTCGGAACGGACGAGCTTAAGCTTCGCTGGGAAGGAGATGGAGAGTTTGACCTAAATGTCGAGAAGTTTGAAACCCTCTCTAATCAGCTTTCCCTGCAAACACCTGTTTCTGATTTCTGGGATATCAAGGGTGGCGTCAGATACACAAGCCCACAAGGGCCCGAACGTTGGTATGCTGCCATCGGTTTGAGCGGCCTCGCCCCTCAATGGTTTGAAATAGATACTCAGCTGTATTTAAGTGAGAAAGGAAAACTCTCCGCCGATCTCGATGTGGAGTACCAGGTCCTTCTCACCAATTACTTGATCCTCACTCCGTCAGCGACCGTTGATATTGGCTTCTCAAGCGATGAGGAAATTGGTGTTGGTTCCGGCGTCAACAGCGTTGAGGCCGGTATGAGGCTCAGTTATGACGTCTGGGATCGTATCTTCTCTCCGTATGTCGGGGTTGTGTATGAACGCAAGTTTGGCCAGACAGCAAACTTTGTTGAAGCGGAGGGAGAAAGCGCGGACATCTGGTATGCCGTGATCGGTGCCAAGCTAATGTTCTAACTGGATGTACAATTAACTAGCTAAACTGGGAGGAAAATTAAAGTTCCTCCCAGATTCCGCAGTTCAAAAATATTGGGATATTGCCGCCGAACAATCTGCAATGAAACAAGAGCATCTGTCCCTTAAATTTCCTCAATACGATACCTCGCCCATTTTCCTTTTTGTCGCTGCCTTAGAAAGGGTTTCGAAGAAATTAAAGTGCGGACAACGAAAAAGGAAAGGTTCTGAATGACCAGTTGGTCAACGATTTGAATTGTCTGCATCAGCGATCGAGTTGAAAAAAGACATAATGTCGTCTTTTATGCCCATGGATTGCAAATTGAGATGTGTCCCATTTTCATATGAAATGAATTGTTTCGGTTGAATTGCTGTTTCGAACAATAGCTTTCCAAAACTAATATCAATAGATTTATCCTGCTCTCCATGCAGCATGAGAAGAGGCGCATTAATCTTTGCAATCTGCCGCATCGAGTCGTAGCGTTCCCGATACATAATCAAACACATGGGAATGCCTTTAAATTCCGCCGTGATAACATCACAAAGCCTGCTATATGCCGCAACTAATATGACACCGGAAAATTCTCTTTCTGCGGCAAGCGTGACAGCAACGCCGGTGCCGAAACTGTAGCCGTATGCGACGCGTTGATTTGCGGGAATAGGTTTACTCAATAGCGAGTCAAGCTGATCGTAAAGCACACGAGCATCCGCACCTATAGCCAGCTCAGACGGGTCACCGCCCACGCCACTGGATCCTCTGTAAGCTAATGCTGCGAGCCCGTACCCTTTATCCAAATATGGCTTGAAAGAGCGTACGGAAGGGCCAATTGAGGAACCATTTCCCAAGAACCCAAAAATGACGGGTGCCTCATCCGATGGCGGTTTTATCCAAGCTGTGATTTTTTCTCCATCTTCGGATATCAATTGAACGACTTCGATATTCGTCAGGCCAAATTTTTCTGGACTGCCTGCGGTATTACCAAAATGGTGGATGTGACCGAATAAATACTGCATCGCAAAATATCCAGCAATAATTGCCAGGCTAATTATAACGCCAATCGATATCAAACCGTTTTTAATGTTCATTTGCGTTAGACTCTCAAAGCTGTTGGGAAAGGTCAGATTCCCTTAACGTACGAACGTGTATTATTGTTTTCTAGATAGCCCAACAATCCTAAATTACAGCTACGATAATGATCCTTTTATAATGAATCTCAATTTATAATTGATTAATGCGCCCAATACTGCGGAAATAGTAGACAGAAAATTGTGAAAGTGAACGCCCGGCAATTCATTAAATCTCTTTTTTGGGATGGTTTAACAACAGGAATTAAGACTGAGTATCCTGTGAACAAGGATTTAGACGGTTAGGTGCCCGTAACCTCCCTTACAAAAGTTTCGCAGGCATGAGAACCGTAAGTATCTAGCTATTTGTCGGAGCAGGCAACATCAGGTATTCTATTTTATTGCCTATCGTATTAAATTCTGACCACCGCCCGGAGAGTGTTCTGCAATTTTTTTGCTTGTGAAATGGCGGCTTAAGCCTCGAAAAAGGCATTTGCTTAATTTCGGAAAACTTCTGTTTTGTCGATGCGATTGGGCGCTATCTATAAGGGTATGTCTGTCTGATAGGGTAATTTCACTCAAAATTACTTGTGAAAGCTTACTTTTACTATAGAAGTATGCGCATGAAAATTACTCCCGATACTTCTCTGACCGAAGGCAATTCGATCAGCCAGACAATGCCGCAGAATACCGTGGGATCAGAGGCCCGTCAGTGGGCAAATATTGCTCGACGGCACGTTAACCCTGAAAACCGGAAAAGCATTCTCCAATTGCTGACAACCATACTCCCTTTATTGGCATTGTGGATCGCCATGTTTGCCACAGTTGGGGACGCATATTGGTTGACCCTTTTATTGTCAGTGCCAGCGGCGGCCTTCACCGTCAGGCTATTCATTATCCAACACGATTGCGGCCATCACTCTTTTTTTAACTCACGCCGTCTAAACGATTGGCTAGGTAATCTTATTGGTATTGTTACACTCACTCCTCACGGATACTGGCGGTATACTCACAATACCCATCATGCTACTTGCGGCAATTTACGGAAGCGTGGCATCGGCGATATTAAACTCCTCACCGTTACGGAATATCTCGCTTTGTCACGTTGGGAACGAATTTCCTACCGTATATACCGTAATCCTGCGACTATACTGGGGATTGGCCCAATTTACCTGTTTGTAATAAAATACCGTCTGCCGTTGGATCTGTTAAAGGACCAACCAAAGATGCTGATTGGTGTCATGGCCACAAATCTTGCAATTGTTCTTGTATTGACGAGCCTAAGTTTCGGATTTGGCTTAACCGATGTATTGTTGGTTCAAGCGCCGATCGTGCTAATGTCCTCAACTGCCGGGGTTTGGCTTTTTTATGTCCAGCATCAATTCGAAAAAACGCATTGGAGCAAGGATCAGAAGTGGGACTTTCACGAAGCGTCCGTAATGGCGAGCAGTTATTATGATTTGCCTCAACCGTTACGCTGGTTTTCTGGAGACATTGGTATTCACCACATTCATCATCTCTGTAGCCGCATCCCTAATTACCGTCTGCGTTCTTGCCTCGATGATCTGCCCATGTTGCAAACTCTTAACCGGATAAGTTTTCGCGAAAGTCTATCATGCTTTCGGCTTTCACTCTGGGATGAATTGACTCAAAGCCTTAGGCCGTTCAAGAATTTATCTCAATGAGACCAAGTGCATGATCAGTGGGCATTTTTCCTCAAAAGTACCAGGATTGAGCGAATAAGTGAGAGCCATTTTGCTCTAGCTCGTCATACGCTGAATTGACGATTGCGGCGATAACGCTCGTCCATTTGGTAAATTGGGCATTTGTCACGCACAGATTCGGATGGTCGTGTAAATGGCGGGTAGTCTAAATATCGGTTTGGCTATACCTTACATCTTAATGTTTTAAACCTTATCGACACTAGCCAGGAGTATGACATGGCCCTGCCCTTTGGTGTTATTGCAATCTATGTGGCATTGGCTGCTTGGGCGGTCATCTTAATACGGGATCTGAGACGGGGTTCATTTGGCGCTTTTATTTGGGTTGGAATAGCACTGCTATTAATCCTTAATATACGCTACTTTATAGAAGGAGCGCCGGATGCAATTGCCTTCTTCATCGGCATTTATGATGTTCTCGACAACTTGGGATTATCGGCGACTGATGGTGCCGCGGCGCTTGCCCCCTGCCCCGATAACGCTTGTACGGTTTGGGGCGATCGATTTGTAAATCATCCATCTTGGGGGGTTGCATTTCATGACCGGTTTCTTAACGGATCGAATTTTCGCAACTTGCTTTTATACGTTCATTTAGGACTTAATTCCATTGTCTTTGTGCTGATGCATATTCAATTGGCGAGAACAGGTGCCGGAGAGCATAAGACCCTGCATAAATTACTGGGACGCGTTTCATTTACTTGTCTCACGTTGGCAACCGTTTCCGCTGTATGGCTCGCTTCTCAACATGGAAATGTTAGCGAATATGGCGGAAACCTCTCTGTTTACGGTTTCTGGTTTATGTCTTTTTGTGTCTATGGCTGCGCTGTGTTGGGTGTGATTGCCATTCGTAGAGGAGATGCTGCGTCTCATCGTATTTGGATGATCAGGTTTGTCGGATCCATGTGGGGTGCGTTTTGGATTTTCCGAGCGATGCTCCTGGTTACTGGCCCTTTGATGAGAAATTGGGAATCTGCGTCGATATTGACCTGTATCTGGCTTTCCGCCCCATTGGGCATACTTATCGCGGAATTATTTCGTATACAGCTTGATCGCAGAAAAGCTAATCCAAGTGCTACGACGTCACCAGCTCCCGAAAAATAATGGGTGATCATGTTCGACGCACATATACGGTCTTGACTGTTTTCAGATGTTCATATGCCAACTGGATTGTTGTTTTATAAGGGCGGTTATAATTTTTCTAACTCAAAAATTTCCTTAATCACCTGACAATTGACCATTTCAAAAAAACAAATGCGAGTTCAAGCAATCCGATTGGAAGCATAAGTACGGGACGCCCTTCAGCAAATTCCCTGGAACAAATTTCCTAACTATGGAGTCGGATTGCCGCTATCAGATCCTAAACCTATTGTATTCGGAAAAGAGTAAGCAATATAATCTGTTATTCAACGTAAAACAGACTTTTAGATTTTGAAAAAGAGGTATAAATGACCCAACGCTTGAAAGGCAAAAAGGCACTGATTACAGGTGGCGCACAGGGTATTGGTGGCGCAATTGTGACGGCATTTGCCAAAGAGGGTGCAGATGTCGCAATACTGGATTTTCAAAACGAGAAAGCGATCGAAAAATCCAAAGAACTTACGCAATATGGGGTAAATTCGGTAGCCGTATTTGCTGATATTAAGGATGAAGTACAGGTAATAAGTGCAATAGAATCAGCGACAGCTCAATTGAAACAGATTGATATTCTAGTAAACAATGCCGGAATTAATAGCACATCTTCCGTCATCGATATGACGACTGAAATGTGGGATGAAATGATATCCACCAATCTAAGAGGCGCATTTTTATGTACTCGGGCTGTATTAAAGTCAATGATCGATAGAAAGTTTGGCCGTATTATAAATATATCATCGCAACTTGCTCATAAAGGTTCAGCCGAAATGGCTCATTATGCGGCTGCGAAGGCAGGCATCATTGGATTTACTAAATCGCTTGCTTATGAGGTTGCCGCATATGGCATAACATCTAATGCAATATGCCCTGGACCAATTGATACGGAACTGCTTGCAAAGTTGCCTGAGGAATGGAAAAAACGAAAATTTAGTGTGTTACCAATTGGAAGAGCCGGGCAAGTAAGTGAAATTGCCCCCCCCGCTGTTTTATTGGCATCGGATGAGGGTGCATATTATGTTGGCGCAACCATGAATCCAAATGGTGGTGATGTTATGATCTAGGGCAAGGGTTATAATTTCGGTTTAGATTATGTTTAGTATTTAAATTAGTTCGGTTAAAGCCATTGCGTTAGTAATCGTTGATACGGGAGACCTCAAGTGCCTCTAAATAAGCAAAAATCGACCGAGGGAATGATCGACTACAATGAAAACTCGTCCGCTCAACAGCGGCTTGTGCAAAAACATCAATCCCGTCTTCAAAGTTTGGTTGAGCGACTTGGTGATGTCGGTTCTGAAATGCGGATTGTCGACTACGGATGTGGCCCTGGTAAAAGTACGATAGAAACTGTGCGCCCTGCGGTGGCAGCGTTCGGTGCCGCACATCCAGATACACCGATTGTTGTATGTCATGCCGATCAACCGGGAAACGACTGGAACGCTCTATTTAGACTTGTTTCCGGATCGTCGAGCTACTGGAACGACAACTATATTGTTCGAACAGAGGCCGCTATTGGCTCCTTTTATACCCAAATGGCCCCTTTCGGGTCTGTTGCCCTTGGAACTTGCTTCGCAGCAAGTCATTGGTTGAGCCAAGCCGTGCAACTTCAATCTCCCGAAACGATTTGGTTTGCCGACCTTTTAGGTGACGCGAGATCGGAAATGTGGCGTTTAGCGAAATCTGATTGGACTAGGTTTCTGACAATGCGTGCTGACGAATTACGATCTGGCGGTTTTTTACTGGTGTCCACATTGGGATCGATACCCGATGACCGGGAAGTAAATGGAGCGGCGGCCTCTGGTCGCGGCATTTATCGCGGACTTAATGTTGTGGCGGCGTCAATGGTAGGAGATGGGATGATTGATAGAGATACTTACAACGGATTTGTCTTTGCACTTTGGTTCCTAACAGAAACGGAAGCGCGAGAACCGCTGGAGAATGATCCGATCTTGAAAGAGGCCTTTGAAATTGAGGAAATCAGGGTCGCACCAGCTCCCGAAAATGCGACTGATTTTTTCATCGAATTAATTGATAACCCCGTTGAGTATGCCAAAGCCTATACAGGATATATCCGTGCCTTCGCTCACTCAACATTGCGTACGCAGTTGTTTGAATCTTGTTCCGCCAATCATTTTACATCAGATCAACTCGCGGATGAGTTCTATCGACGTCTGAATAATTTATATCAGACGAATTTGGGTAAATATACTTTTGAGCTGTGGAACCTGACTGTCATTTTACGCAAACGTTGAACGAAAATAATTTCCGTCCTTTTATGGCGGCAGGGAAAATCTGAAAATTCTCCCTGCCCCATTGTCAATTTTTGCACATAGTTAAAACAATTTCACTAGACGCCTCGTGAAGATGACGTTCGGTTTCAATAAAACCATATCCGTCATAAAATCGACGGCCAATCTTATTTTTCTCAAATACTTCAACTTTTAGCGGACCCTTCAACCTAAAAGCATGGTCGATTAATGCGCGACCAAATCCTTGCCCATGATGGGCGGGATTAAGAAATAGGCCGCCGACTTCGTTTCCTATCAATGCTACGAATCCAATGGCTATTCCGTTAACTTCCAAAATCCAGGTTTCGGCATTTGGCAAATACAAAGCCCGCATATCATTCTCGACCCTTTCGACAAAGGCTTCGAGCAAAAACGGATGGGCAATGGCATTTGCCGTTTGCCAGATCGCTATGAGGTTATCGATGTCCTCTGGTTTATATTTTCTGATCATTTGAGGTTTTCTCTTACCGGTTATCTAATTGTGAGCGGACAGAAGTAACTCCTAATCGCGACGCGCGGTAAGGCTGACCATTTTTCGAAAGGATGAAACGTCTTTTTCTGAGACGTTTAAAAATTTCGAACGTACAGTCAGACAAGATGTGACCCTCCCGTGTGAAACAGATAATTTTGCGTATTTTGCCATTTTCAGTTCTTTCATGATAAATGGCGCCGCCTTGAGCAAGAGCGTGTAATACACGCTGCTCGTACTTTGATATATTCAATGGTTTAACTCGATTTTACGTGAGAAAATAACAAAAGCTTCGCCAAGCCTAGAGCTCAGGCGTTGCTTCTGTTCTAAATGTTCCTATTGGCTGGAACTAGCGGCGTACCGCAATCTCTAACATAAAATCTCCAAAACCTGAGAGGAGTTGAACTCAGGTACTTTTCATATATCAATTTTTAGTATCTGGAGCAAGATCTATAAATTTCACCGGGAAATTTACGATTTATCAAGAGGCGATGCGTAATCTTCTCTGATGACAAGATACCTGTTCCTCCCAATAGTAGCCTTGATTGCTGCATATGTTATTTACACCATTTCTTCTTCAGAACTGGAAGAAGAAACACGTGTGCTGTTTATTGGTAACAGCCTGACCTACGCAAACGATCTCCCGAAGATGATTTCGGAAATCGCGGACGCTGGCGGCCGAAAAATGAACTATCAATCCGTGACTCCAGGTGGCCATCGTTTAATTCAACACGCCAAAAGCAACCATGTTATGGAAGAGATGGCGGACAGGCCCTGGGATTTTATCGTCCTGCAGGAGCAAAGCCAATATCCGGGTTTTGGAGAAAAGCAGCTTAAAAAATATGTTTTTCCACCAGCGGCAAAACTTGTCGAAATGGCCCGGCGCAGTAACCCGACCGCCATTGTTGTTTTCTATATGACCATGGCCCGAAAAAAGGGCGATCCGGGAAATGCCCACATATCATCTGAGCTAAAAAGTTATGGCGGAATGCAAAAAAGGGTGAATAAAACATATCTTAGGCTGGCAAAAAGCAACAAAGCCGATGTAGCGCCTGTCGGTGAGGTCTGGGAAACCTTTCGTCTCAAATACCCCAGGATCGAGCTTTATTCCGATGACATCCACCCCAATAGAATAGGGTCATATCTCGCTGCATGCGTTTTCTTTTCGACGTTTTTTGAGCTGCCCTGTACTAACACGGGCATCCCAAAGAATGTGCCAAAACCGATTGCCGAAAGTATTCAAATAATAGCTGACAAAGTTATGTTCTCCACTGGCAGCAAGTGGCAATGGAAACAACGTGAAGCTCACTAGTGATTGAACGATAGAAAATCTATTTTCCTTCTTCCACTTCAGGCAAATCAGGTGATTTCCTACCGATAGATTTCACCCGTTCACGCATTGTCTGAAAGAGATAGTAAAGGATCGGGATATAGATGATACCAATGAGAGTCGCCGCCAACATGCCGGTAAAAACGATCACGCCTAGTGACACACGGCCTGCAGCCCCTGCGCCGGTTGCAAAGACCAATGGTAACACGCCGAGGATAAAGGAGAAGGCAGTCATCATCACCGCACGGAAACGCAATTTTGAGGCTTCGACCGTTGCATCAAATATACTATGTCCGTCTTCTCGAAGCTCTTTTGCAAATTCGACAATCAGGATGGCATTTTTGCTGGCTAGACCAATGAGCAACACCAACCCGATCTGAGCATAGATATTCAGCGGCAATCCGACAACAGTGGCGCCCAACATAGCACCTACTATGGCGACGGAAACCGATAATATGACCGGCGCCGGTATTGACCAGCTTTCATACTGTGCGACGAGGAATAAGTATACGAACAAGATTGCCAGCACGAAAATCGAAGCGGTTTGGCCAGCGGATTGAATTTCCTGAAATGTTGTTCCAGTCCATGAAATACCGTACCCATCAGGAAGTGTTTCCGATGCCAGTTTTTCCATAGTCTCAATGGCTTGCCCCGAACTGTATCCTGGCGCATTTGATCCACTAACACTGGCGGACGCATAAAGATTATAACGAGTTATAGAGGGTGGTCCTACACTTGGCTCTACATTAATAAGGGACGTAATCGGGACCATATTGCCTGTATCTGAGCGAACATAAAGTTTGTCAATATCCTCAATATCACTTCGATCTGCAGCTTCAGCTTGAATCATTACGCGATATACACGCCCGAACAAATTGAAATCATTAACATAAAGGGATCCCAAATTCGCCTGCAATGTCATAAAGACTTCAGATATTGGAACACCCAAGGCTTCCGTTTTATCGCGATTTACATCGATAAAGAGTTGCGGCGAATTAGCATTGTATCGACTAAACACCCGAGAGACGCTTGGATCTTGGTTTGAGGCGATCAATAACCCACCCAGGGCCGATTGAAGCTCTTGCGGCGACCTCGCTGCTAGGTCTTGGAGTTCCATTTCGAAGCCACCAGAAGTACCGAGGCCAGGAATTGGCGGCACGTTAAACGCCACAGCATTTGCACTTGGGATTGCGGCAAACCTTTGATTGATTGACGTCAGGATGGTTTTTAGGCTTTTCTCGTCGCCTTCCCGTTCATCCCAATCTTCAAGAATACCAATGGCCAATGCGCCGTTGGAGCTGGCGCCGGCAAGGAGACTATAGCCACTTACATAAAGCACGTTGGTTACCCCAGGTGTGTCCAGGATAATTTTCCGCACCTCTTCCATCGTCTCTTCCGTCCGGTTGAGGGAGGCACCTGCAGGTAGTTGTATATCCGCCATAAAGGCACCTTGGTCTTCGGATGGAACAAACCCCGTGGGCAGGCTTGTGCCGAGCTTGTAACCAAGTGCAAGTGTAAGACCCATGATGACGACGGTTAAAACAATCCTTCGCGCGATCAAGGAGACTAGAGAGCCATATTTTTCACGGCAATAATCGATGATCTTGAAAAACCAGCCGATAAAGCCTTTAGGTGGACCCAGCCGTTTTCTCAAAAGCAATGAACAGAGTGCGGGACTTAACGTCAGGGCGTTAATTGATGAAATGAGCACGGCCACAGAAATGGTAACTGCGAATTGTAAATACAGAACACCGGTTATGCCGGGCAAAAAACCCGTTGGTACAAACACAGCAAGTAAAACAAGGGTCGTGGCAACGACCGGCCCCGTGATTTGCAACATGGCCTTACGGGTTGCATCCGGTGGCGACATGTCTTCATCGTCAATTAATCGCTGTGTATTTTCCACAACGACAATAGCGTCATCAACAACCAATCCAATCGCTAAAATTAGTGCGAACAGCGTGATGGTGTTAATGGTCATTCCAAAGAGTAGTAGGAAGGCAAAAGTTCCTATGAGCGATACAGGTATTGCGATGAGAGGAATGAGAGCCGCCCGCCAATCTCCGAGGAAAAGGAAAGTTACAATCGCAACAAGCGCAAGCGCTTGGAACAATGTTACGACAACTTCCTTGATCGAAACGCGCACGTAATCGGTTGTGTCATAAAGGATCTGGTATTCCAAATCTTCAGGGAACCGTTCAGCCAGTAAATCCATTTCCTTGTAAATCGCGTCTGCCGTTCCGAGCGCATTAGACCCTGGAGACTGGTAAATACCAATCATGGCTGTCGGTTGTGCGTCATCCACTAATGCTGTGGAGGTAAAATATTGAGCTGAAATTTCTGTTCTAGCAACATCTTTTACCCGCACAGTGGAGCCGTTCAAATTGGCGCGAACAATGATATTTCCAAATTCTTCGACCGTATTAAGACGCCCTTTTGCTTCAAGAGTATATTGCCGTTGCTGCGGTCCATCAAAGGGAGGTGCACCGATTTGGCCGGCAGACGCCTGGATATTCTGGTTTTTTATTGCATTGGCGACATCTGTTGCAGTTAGGCCAAAGCCAACCAACCGATTGGTGTCCAGCCAAATGCGCATGCCATAATCCAGTTGCCCAAACTGACTGACATCTCCGACGCCATTTGTCCGTTTTAATGGATCTTCAACGTTTATTGCTGCGTAGTTCGATAAAAACAGTCGGTCATAGGTCCCTTTCGGCGAGACCAAATTGACGACCAGCAACATACTGGTTGATTGCTTTTGAGTTACTACGCCTTCCCTCGTGACTTCTTCCGGCAGTGAGGAGAGAGCCTGTGCGACACGGTTTTGAACATTCACCGTGTTAATGTCAGGGTCAGTACCGATTTCAAAACTTACTGTAAGTGAATACCCTCCGTTATTGTCACTTGTGGATGACATATAAATCATGTTGTCTACGCCATTTACCTCTCTTTCAATAACTGAGGCAACGGTATCAACCACGACCTGTGCATTGGCACCGGGGTAGCTGGTTGTAACTTGCACAACAGGAGGCGTAATGTTCGGAAATTGCTCAATCGGCAAAGCTTTAAGGCCGATGAGACCCACAATGGTTAGGACAATGGAGATGACAAATGCAAATTTTGGACGGGTGATAAAGAAGGCTGAAAACACGGCTTAATCCTTCGATGTATCGGTGGAAGGCGCTTGCGTCACGGCAACTTTTTGTCCGGGCCTCACTTTTTGAAGTCCCTCAACTATCACATTATCGCCCTCTTCAAGTCCGTTTTTGACGGTGAAGTCTTCCCCAACTTTTCGTCCGATTTTGATATTTTTCACCGTCACAATGTCTTCGGGGCCAATGACGAGAACATAGCGCCCAGCCTGATTTTCAAGGACAGCAATTTGCGGGACCAATAATTCTTTTTCCGATTCAAGGGTATCCCAATTCATAGTCACATATTGGTTTGGAAATAATATTTTGCTTGGATTTGGAAAGGTTGCCCGGACAGTAATGGTATCGGTCGTGGCATCAACTTTGTTGTCAATAAAGTTGAGCTTTCCTGTGTGATCATATTCTTGGCCATCGGACATCTGAAGCTTAACTTCAAGCTGTTCTGCACTTCCTTCCGTATGAGTTTTCCTATATTCCAACAAATCTTTTTCGCTCACTGCGATGGAAACGTAAATAGGATCAAAACGGTAGACTTGCGCCAATAACCCGCTGGAGGAATTGACAAGATTTCCAATCGTAATTTCCGTTTTACCAATGCGTCCAGGTATTGGCGTTGAAATCGTCGTATAGGAAAGGTTCAGTTCTGCCTGACTGAGATCCGCCTGTAACTTCTTTATGTTAGCGGTCGCATTGGTAGCTGTTGCGAGGTATTCATCCCGCTTCGCCTCACTTATATTCCCGCGCTTGATAAGCTCATTTGCCCGGGCCAAATTTTGCTGTGCTTCTTTAAGCGTACCTTTTGCACCCTCAATTTCGGCCTTTATTCGATCAATATCATTTTGGTATTGTGCCGTTTCGATCTGAAATAGCTTCGTCCCTGCTTCGACAAATTCACCATCAACGAAATTCTTTTCAGTTATAAATCCCTCGACCCGACTAATGGCATCAAATCGATCAATTGCCTCAACCCGGGCGACAAATGAGATATTCTGTGTCGTTTCTTTCTTTGATATCGTCTGAGTTGTTACGCCAACTAACGGCGCTTCTTTCTTCTTCGCCGCCGCCTGATCGTCACATGCTGTGATGAATAAAAGCATGATTGCGGCAAGGGGAAAGTAAAGAAAGTGATTTTTAAGCATTTTTATTCTCTGTAAAGTTTCTGTCGGAATTTAGGTCAATATTGTCATTAGGCTATCCTAATTCTTAGTTCATGGTAAGTGGCATTATCGACATCCCTAATTTTACTGACTTTCTTCGGTGGAGAACGTGCGGATAGTGCTTTTCGTAATTGTATATTTTCTAAAATTGGCCGAATGTTGAATTAAAATTATCAAATGCAAATGTTGAGTCGGATAAATTGAAGTGAAAGAGAATTTTTTTCTGTAAAACATTTCGTTGCAGAAATACTGTATAATCCTAGAATAAAAAACAGTGTACCGAAAATAAATGCGGGAAATTTGTTATGGGCGAGCAAATCGACGAAATTACAATTGTTGGCGGCGGAACAGCTGGTTGGCTGACTGCGGCATTCCTTGTCCGATATATGAATTTAAGATCAGAGGAAAAGCCGACAAAAGTGACGCTGATTGAATCTCCCAATGTACCGACTATCGGTGTCGGCGAGGCCACTGTTCCAACTATGGTGTCTCTATTGGCGAGCCTGGGTATATCCGAAAAAGATTTTTTTAAACGATGCAATACGACTTTTAAGCTTGGCGTTCGTTTTTCGAATTGGAATCATGATGCCAACGGAAACCCGACCTCCTTTTATCATCCTTTCGAAACAACAGATTCACAATTGGCAGGCCAAAACCCAGCTTATCATTTTCATAAATATGGCGGCCCGCCGGGCCGTGAAAATATCGACCAGTGTTTTTCCGTTTGCGTCGCGGCGATTGAAAAAAAACTCGGCCCGAAGGGCTTGGAACATGGCGATTACGAAAAGCACCTAAATTATGCTTATCATTTAGATGCTGGAAAATTTGCGGGATTTTTGAAAGAGGTTTCTATAGAGCGTGGTGTCAACCATGTGCTAGATGACGTAGACGATGTTGAACAAGATGAACGCGGGTTTATTTCGGCATTACAACTGCAACGGCAAGGTCGCCGACCTGTTGAGCTCGTTATTGATTGCACTGGCTTTCGCGGTGTAATTATTAATCAAGTGTTGAAGGTCCCTTTTCACGATTACAGTAAATATCTTTTGAACAATCGTGCACTAGCTGTCCAAATTCCACATCGAGATCTAGAAAACATAGAGCCTTGTACGACGTCGACGGCTCTTGGTGCCGGATGGGTATGGCGAGTGCCACTCTATAATCGCATTGGAACAGGATATGTTTTTTCTAATCATTTTAGAACGGATGAGGAAGCAACTGTAGAGTTTCTCTCGCATCTTGGCGCCGATGGAAAAGATGCAGAGCCGAGAACAATTCCAATCCGGGTTGGCCGTTTAGAGCGTGCATGGGAGAAAAACTGCATAGCCATAGGTTTGTCCGCCGGATTTATTGAACCTTTGGAATCTACGGCCATCTATATGATTGATAATTTTGTAAAATTGCTTCTGGTCAATTTTCCGGACAAAAGTTTCGCTCCCGGGCTGGCCAAAAGATTTAATGACGATACAGAAAGGATGATGGAAGATATTCGAGATTTTATCATCCTTCATTACTGTGCAAACAATCGGCAGGATAGCGAGTATTGGCGCGTCGCACGTGAAGAAATGGTCATACCGGACAGCTTAAAAAGCCGGCTCGATGATTTCAAACATACTTTGCCAGTTACAACAGATTTTGATCGTTCTTTTTTGTTTGAAAATTCTAGTTACATTCTCGTCTTAGGATCAAAAGGATATTTTGATGACGTCAAATACCCGGCTGAACGGTTTATAGCTAAGCAGGATTGGGATCATAGAATGGCGGAAACGGATGCCCATGAAAATCGTATACTATCGAAATTGCCGAATCATTATGAATTGTTGAGAAGTTTTAGGGGTGAAACACCGGAACCTGTTGCGAGCACGGGTGTATCTTTCGGCGGATTTCAAGGTTACCAGCCTACCGTAAGTACTGCAGGGGCTCAAGCAACTGTACAATTTGGTTCCGCGGCCATGAAACCCGCAATCAAATTTGCGAAAAAGGATGCGGATAAAGAGGATTTCTCGGGATCAAATATTTTATAGGTCTTTCAATGAGATCCTATTCTGTTTTTACTGTGTATCGAAAATCGCAATGAGTGGCACCCTGCATAATCGTTTGGGTGCGTTCCAAATTAATCTTTGGATCATAACCGTTGCAAAAGGTACCATCCCGCCCACAAGACAATAGATGCCCAATTTCGGACAGCCCCATTTCTTTGTACATTTCAGCATATCGGCATCTGGTCACATTGTAGTCAATTGCCTCTTTTGTTTCTTTTAACATCTCAACTTCCAACGCACCGCCGGCTGTCCATTGCGGTAGTAATGAATGAAAAGACGATAATGAAGTTGGTTGATCCTGGCTTTCAGCATATGCCTTACCTTGTTCAACTGCGTTTTTTCGAATAGCGGTTCCTAAAATATCTTTGGCTTTATCTATCCCGAGCACAATAACCATCTCCTCAAAAATCGGTTTGATAATATTGGCTTCAATTCTGCGCTGTTCCAGGATCGGTAAATCTGTTTTGCTCATAGCATCCTCGTTTTTTCTTGTTCGTTATTTTTACATTGATTTCGAAAGAAATGTCCGATCTTCTTGGTTGCTACTATAACCGAATACAAAACCGTCTCAATGCTTCGTCTGCTGGGAGAATTTAATGATTGCCACAAAAATCGGAATTATAATAGGAAGCAACCGTGAAAATTCGCAGTCGGGCAGAATTTCAAACTATATCCATTCTCTATTAGGTAAATTTCAAGCGGAAGTGTCTGTCGAAATCTTTTCTCTTCAAGAAATGAAACTACCACTTTGGACGGAAGAGAAATGGCAACCTGATAGCAACTTGGTTGACCTGTGGAAGCCTTATTCCACCCGTTTAAAAAAATGCGAGGGTTTTATCGTTATTTCGCCCGAATGGGCCGGCATGGCGCCACCTCATTTAAAGAATTTTTTGCTCATGTGCGATGATGGGGAACTAGCACATAAGCCTGGATTCTTGGTTGGTGTCAGTTCAGGCCTTGGGGGTGCCTATCCCATAGCGGAGCTCCGCATGAGCGGCTACAAAAATAATTTTTTGTGGTGGATGCCAGATCATGTCTTATTACGCCATGTAAAAGATTTGTTTGTAGAGGAAACACCAACAGATCTGGATAAAAGTTTATCTGATCGTTTGAATTATTCTCTGGAGTTTTTAGTTGAGACGGCGGTCGCAATGAAGCCAGTCCGCGAAAAAGTACAAAAGCTTGGGATATATAAGCACGGAATGTAGTGTTACGCCGATAAATTGACGCTTTGTCTATCGAAGCCCGCAAGTTTCTTGTATTTCAATGATATATCTTCCAATATATTTCGGGAAATGCAGGTATGCTGTTGACCACATTCCCCCTCGCATTTTTCGTAAACCATCTGCATAACCTGTTCCGGACCTGTCTGTCGGTTCGCCAATATAATTTTCGATGTCGGTTCCAAGCGAACCTTTTCGTATGCTTGTAATGCCTCAATGATGTCTAGCCGGGTTGCCAAGATATCTGCAAAAGTAAGTGCATCTAATACACCTTGCGACACACCGTTTGAACCATTGGGATACATAGCGTGGGCGGCATCCCCCATCAATGTTGCTCGGTCAAAACTCCATTTCGGCAGGGGATCACGATCAATCATTGGAAACTTGTGGATCGACATTGCATTTTCGAATAAGGCCTTGATATCCAGCCAGCCTAAATTCCAATTGATGAAATCGCCGCGAAATTCATTTAAGAGACCCTCTTCGTTCCAATCACCCTGCCGCTCTGCTAGATCTGATGGAATGCGACGTTCGGCAATCCAGTTGATATAGGATTTTCCGCGATCCGCACTTTCTTTTCTGATGGGATAAGCTACCAATTTCAGATTATTATGCCCAGCCATGAACATGGACCGACCATCTAGAAATGGATCCATTTCTGTAACGCCGCGCCAGAGCATCTGACCTGAATATTTGGGAGCGCCTTCAGTCGGATAGTAATGCTGCCGAACGGTCGAATTAATCCCATCAGCACCAATCAAGAAATCTGCAGTTACACGGTCTTTCTCAGCACCAGTTTTTCGATCAACAAAGGTAGCTGTCACATTTCTATTGGTTTGCGATAAATCGGTAAAATGGTACCCCGATTTTACACTTTTTACACCCAAACGTTGTTGGACGTGTTTAAGCAATATCATATGAAAATCGCCCCGATGAATGGAGAGTTGCGGGACTTCATATCCCGCGTTCAATCCTCGGGGTTCCTTCCAGATGGTTTTTCCGTCTGCGCTGTAATAAGCAAGACTAGACGTTTCTATCGCCACTTTTCTTAAATCGTCCAACAGGCCCAATTTAGCCAGATTAAGTACAGAATGCGGCAGGAGGTTAATGCCGACGCCGAGGGGTTTGATTTCTTCAACGCTTTCGAATACCTGAACAGCGATACCTTCTTGGTGGAGTGCAAGAGCTGCCGTTAGGCCAACTAGCCCGCCACCGACGATAATACCGTTTATTTTCCCTTGCTTCATTAGTCTCGGCTTTCTTAGAAATTTTTAAAACCCGGAAACTGTCAGGCCGTCGTCAACTTCCAAAATGGATCCATTCATGAAGTCCGAACCAGAACCCGCAAGTAATAACAAGGCTCCGTCTAATTCATTCGGCTCTCCGACCCGTCGTCCTGGTAACTTACTTATCAGTCGTTTGCCGGAATCCGTTTCCCAATAATCCCTGTTTAATCCTGTTACGATATAACCAGGATTAATACAATTTACGCGTATCTTGTAGCGTCCCCATTCATCCGCGAGGGCCTTTGTCATATGTTTCACCGCAGCTTTGGACATGCAATAGGCGATATTCTGCTTAAGTACACGATTGGCAGCAACGGAGGCGATATTAATTATCTTGCCCCCGGCCCCGCGCTTTATCATACTATTGGCGACGGCTTGTGCGACAAAAAAAGCGCCTTTTGCATTGGTATCCATAACAAAGTCAAAATCTTCTTCGGATACTTTTTCGGAAGGACATTGCGCGCTGACACCTGAATTGTTGACTAAAATATCGATGGGTCCCATTTCTGTCTCTGAAGCAATAACACCGGCATTAATACTTTGGATATCCGTAACGTCCATCTGAACCGGTAAAGCCCGGCCATCAAAGGCCTGAATTTCTTTGGCAAGTGATTCCAATTTATCGATGCTTCGCGCCGCGAGCGAAACTTTCGCGCCTGCCCGCGCTAAAGTTAATGCAAATTGCCAACCGAGGCCGGACGAAGCCCCGGTCACAAGGGCATGTTTACCCGCCAATTGATGATGGGACGTCATAGAAATTCTCCATTAAGTGCTTGGATTTATGATTGATATTATTCGCATGATTTATACTCTCAATGCCAAAATCAAGAATCTTTTTGAAGTTTAGTATAGTTCGGGGCCGTTTAGCCCTTACAAATTGTTAATTTATTTCGGGTTTACTGATCATTCGACGAATTTGGAGAAACGATTAATGCGCTATATCGCCAATTTACTGGTTGTAACTGATAATGATCAGTCCGAATTATGTCCGGCCCTTAGCACGGCAGGATATTCATGTGATTATATTTCATTTTCACAAATGCTCGACGGAAATTTCGGGAAGGAACCTTTTGACCTTCTTATTGTCGATAATGAGCATAATACAACAAATGTTGATATTGAACATATCGCCAGCTTTGCAGACTTAAATGGATTTTCAATTCTAATTATTGGTGAAACTGATGTCCAATGCCATGCGTCCACTCTTTCACCTGGGTATTGTGATCTCGAACTTTTATCTCGAGTGTCGTCGCTTGTTCGGCTTGAAAATATGCAACAGGAACTGAACCGGCGGATTGTCACAACCGAGACTTACGGTATCGACCTCAGTAACCTAGAAAAACCAGACAATGATATTTCCGCCACGCATATTCTAATAATTGGAAACAAAAGTCTCATTCTAGGAAATATTTTACTTCGTTTCGATTGCCGAGCAAAAATTCAAATATTAAAAGAACCTAACACGGCCATTACTGAATTGCGAAAACAAGAGTTTGATGCCGTGATATTGTCAGGCACGGGGCATGGAGATCAAAATTTAAGAGTCGCCAATGAAATCAGAAGTGATAGCCGGTTTTACAATTTACCTATGATCATGGTCCTTGAAAATGCGGAAAACAGAGAGGCAGCCTATATTCATGGGGTTTCCGACATTGTTCTGCACGAAACAGAAATGGACACACTCATTAACCGAACGACGGTTCAAATTCTACAATACCGGTATCGGTCTGCCATGCAGAGCCTTTTTAAGGTGACGAAACCCCATCCCCTTGCCGATGGCCCGACAGATATATATTCATTCGGTTTCATGAAAACTCATCTTCCAAATATGATGGCAGAGCATGAGCATCGCAATAAAACAATGTCTGTTGCCAGTTTGAAAATTAGTAATCTAGAAATGGTCAATTCAAAACATGGATTTGCATCCGGAGATCAACTCTTGCGTCAAGTTGGATCTGCGATTTTTTACTTGGTCCGAGGCGAAGATTTCTGCGGACGCTATGAGAAAGGTCATTTTGTTGTCGCTCTCCCCGGTACGCGTGAAAAAGAAGCAAATATTGCCTTGCGCCGCCTGGTTGGTGTCATTCGGAACACCGAATTTGCACTCAAAGGCGCTTCTAGTCCCGTAAAAGCGGAGTTAACATTTGGACTTGCTGAAGCTGTATCAAGTGAGTCACTGGAAGACTTGCTGATCCGTGGCTTCTTGTTTGAACAAAAAGATGAACAAGCAGCCTAAAATCTATATTAGACTGATCATTCCAAATTAGACTTGTCTAAATGACCGAGCTTTCCTATGTTAGGTTTATGAAAATAGACATAGTCTCAGACACTGTTTGCCCTTGGTGTTTCATTGGTAAACGTAAATTGGAAAAAGCATTGGCTCAGCGCCCCGATATGGACGTGGAGATTACCTGGCGACCTTTCCAACTTCACCCGGATATGCCTCTTGAAGGAGCAGATCGAAAGGAATTCATTGCACAAAAATTTGGAAGCCACGAACGGGCAAAAGAATTGTATGCAAATGTTAAAATGGCTGGTGATGCTGTTGATATCGACTTCAACTTCGACAAAATCGAGCGATCCCCTAACACTTTGAATTCTCACCGACTATTACGTTGGTCCGAGACTGCCGGATGCCAGGATGCCATGGCGGAAATTTTGTTTAGACGCTTTTTTATAGATGGGGAAGATCTTGGTGATCGTTCTGTTTTGATAGCCGCAGCGACTGAAGCAGGTATGGATCATGATTTGGTGAGTGAGCTTTTGGATAACGACGCTGATCTGGAAACAATTCGTCAAGAAGATCAAATGGCCCGTCAAATGGGTGTGTCAGGCGTCCCCTTCTTTATCATTGATGATAAATATGCGCTTTCCGGGGCGCAGGATCCGGCGGCTTTTTTAGCGGCTTTTGACCAGGTGAAAGCTGATAAAGCCAAAGAAAATAGCTAGGGTGTAAATTAAACAGCCTTCGCTATTTTCGCTAAATTTTGTGCGAGCCATAAAACACCCTTGAGCCGATCCTCAGGGTGTTTCCAATCCCGGGTATGAACAAGTTTGTGATCTCCCCTAATTTTTGTCGCTCCTGGTTGCTTTGAAATAAAGGCAACAAGGCCACCTGGGTTGCTGAAATTATTGTCCCGGAAAGACATGACCGCCCCTTTCGGTCCGGCTTCGATTTTCTCTATATTCGCTGTCCGGCAAAAATGTTTTATCGTCATAATTTCAATAAGATGGTTTACCTCATCGGGCAACGGCCCGAAACGGTCCACAAGTTCGACAGCAAAGGCACTAATCTCTTCTGCTGTCTCCTGTGCAGCGATCCGCCGATATAACTCCATGCGTAGCCCCAGATCGGCGACATAATGCTCCGGAATTAAGACGGATGTCCCAATATTGATGCTGGGCGACCATTTATCATCTGCTTGATTAACCTCATTACCCAGTTCGGTTTCCCGTGCTGCGGCGACAGCTTCTTCCAACATCTGCTGATATAGTTCGAAACCGACTTCCTTGATATGGCCTGACTGCTCGTCTCCCAGGAGGTTCCCTGCGCCGCGAATATCAAGATCATGGCTCGCAAGCGTAAATCCTGCACCTAGCGTATCCAAAGATTGTAACACGCGTAGTCTCTTTTCAGCTGCATCCGTCAATCGTTTCCGAGGTGGAAGCGTCAAGTAAGCATAAGCACGGGTTTTTGATCGTCCAATACGCCCTCTGATTTGGTAAAGTTGAGCAAGGCCGAACATGTCCGCCCGATACGTTATCAATGTATTCGCTGAAGGTATATCGAGGCCGGATTCAACGATGTTCGTGGCGACCAGCACATCATAAGCACCGTCATAGAAGGCGTTCATGACCGTATCCAGCTCTTTTGCGGGCAATTGTCCGTGAGCTGTCACATACTTAACTTCAGGCACCTGTTCCCTTAAATACTCGCCGACCTCTTTCAGATCAGTCAACCGGGGACACACGAAAAAACTCTGGCCACCCCTATAATGTTCCCTCAACAAGGCTTCACGAATGACAACTGGATCAAATGGAAGAACGAATGTCCGGATTGCCAAACGGTCGACAGGTGGCGTTGCAATAATAGACAAATCGCGAATGCCGGTCATCGCTTGTTGCAGTGTCCGGGGAATTGGTGTTGCGGTCAGTGTAAGTACATGTAGATCGGCCCGCATTTCCTTTAAGCGCTCTTTATGAACAACTCCGAAATGCTGTTCTTCATCGACAACAACTAGTCCTAAATCCTTAAATTTAACGGAATTGCCAAGTAATGCATGGGTACCAATTACGATGTCGACAGTCCCGGCAGTCAAACCTGCCTTGGTGATATTGGCCTCTTTCGTCGTGACCATTCTCGATAGCTGAGCCACATTTATAGGAAGATTTTTGAACCTTTCGACAAAACCCTTGTAATGTTGCCGGGACAAAAGCGTGGTTGGCGCAACGATGGCAACCTGTTTGCCGGCCATGGCCGCCGTGAACGCGGCCCGCAGTGCGACTTCTGTTTTTCCAAATCCGACGTCGCCGCAAATGAGGCGATCCATCGCTCTGGCCGTAGCCATGTCATTTAATGTATCGTCAATCGCTTTCAGTTGGTCTTCGGTTTCTTCAAATGGAAATCCGGCGCAAAATTCTGCATACAAACCTTCTGCAGGGACAAGTTTCTCTGCTTTGCGAAGTTTTCGGGCCGCCGCAATCTTGATGAGTTGGTCAGCCATTTCCATGACTTTTTTCTTCAATTTTGCCTTACGAGCCTGCCATCCAGACCCTCCGAGCTTATCTAATGTCGCTGACATATCGCTACCGCCGTAGCGAGAAAGCATCTCGATATTTTCAACTGGCAAGTAAATCTTATCGCCGCCGGCATATAGCAAAGTCACACAGTCATGAGGAGCGCCTGAGATATCAATGGTCGTGAGGCCGTTATATTGCGCAATTCCGTGTTCCATATGGACGACGTAATCACCAGGAGAAAGCTGAGAGGCTTCTGCAATGAAATTCTCGTTCCGGCGCGACAACTTTCGAGGCCGAACAAGTCTGTCCCCAAGGACATCCTGTTCGCCGATAACCACCAAGTCGGGTGTTTCAAATCCCTTTTCTAATCCAAGAACGGATAAAACGGGAATATTGGGTCCCTTCTCTATTTCAGTATAATTATTGGCTCTTTGAACCGGCTCAATACCATGGTCTGCCAACACTGTGAGATTTCTTGCCCTAGATCCCTCTGAAAAATGAGTGAGAATAACGCGCTTTTTTTGATCAAGTTTTTCTATGATGTGTTTTTTAACGTGATCATAAATATTGGTATCAGGCAAATTTCTTTCCGGGCCAAAATCCCGCCCAAGACTGCCTTTAGCATCGATGACATTATCAGCTATTGTTCCTGACCTGAAGGGCGTTATTTGGCAAAGGCTTTGGTTGCCGATATTTAGATTCCACTCCTCCGCATCCAAATAAAGTGTTTTTGGAAGGAGCGGCTTGTAATCCGCTCCTAGCGTCGGTGCAGCATCCCGCCTGCTCTCGTAATAATCCGAAATGGTATCTAAACGGGCTTCAAGAGCCTCCTCTACCAAATGATCCAGATATATCTGGGCATCCGGCAAATAATCAAAGACGGTCGCCATACCATCATGGAATAAGGGCAACCAATGTTCCATTCCTGCGTGGCGCCGTTTTTCACTGACGGCCTCATACAACGGATCTTCGTGCGTCACTGCTCCGAAGTGCGACCGATATTCAGTACGAAAACGACTGACCGCGTCATCATTCAGTAGGAATTCAGAAGCGGCCGTAAATTCTATTGATTCTATTTTTTCCGTCGAACGTTGTGACAAAGCATCAAAGGATCGGATGGATTCTACTTTTTCTCCAAAAAGATCTAAACGGACCGGATTTCCTTTACCAGGCGGAAAAATATCAATCAAACCACCACGGACAGCGAATTCTCCGGGCTCCATAACGGTTCCGATGCGGGAAAATCCATTCGACACCAGATAAGATGTTAGTTCCGTCAGGCTAACCTTATCCCCGATTTTGATAGTCAAGAGGCTGTTCACAACCATTTCAATCGGAGGTACACGTTGTTGAACCGCGTTGATTGTTGTTAGAAATATTCTAGGTTTTATAACCGTCTCACGCATTTGTCCCAGGGTTGTCATCCGATGAGCGACAATTTCTGGATTCGGAGACACCCGGTCGTAGGGCAAGCAATCCCAGGCCGGAAAAGTAAATACTTCGATCGCGGGATTGAAAAATTTTAGTGCAGCTTCAGTCGAAGCCATGCGAATATCTTCGCGTAAGACATAAAGAATGTCGTTTTGGGACGACTTGATCAGTTCCGAAAGCAGGTATGCGTCATAGCCTTCGGGGACAGATTCAATTGAAAAAGCGTACTTCTGTAACGCAAGTTCTGAAATCTTGCTACATATGCGCGAAAAGGATGTCGTGGTCATTAAATTAGGGCGTAACTATATGGTCAAATTGGCTAAATTTTTTGAGCAACGTCATAACACTCGTATCATACTCGTCGGGAACAACTTCCCGCCCGACTGCCCAGACATAAATATTTGGATCACCTGCCGCGAGAAGTGTTTCGTAGATATCCAGCTCTTCGTCAGAAAATTCACTAATATATTTATTCGCAAATCCTCCCAGGAGAATGTCAGTCTCCTTCATCCCGGTGTATCGGGACCGATGGATGAGACGCCTGCGACGAATACTAATATCTTCAGTCATATGATGAACTCTAATTGAATGATAAGAAGGATATAACCTGTCTTTTTGCCGCTGTCAGCAGGAAGTGGCAAAATGCAATATTTTTGCCTGTTGCATTGACCTGCCTCTGCTCACATTTCACAATATGTGAAACTTAAACTAGGAATAACCTGTGCGGCCAGAAATTTTATTCAGCTTGTTCAATCCAGTGAACAAATTAGGCGGAATCGGACCGCGGCTAAGCAAGCTCATTGAAAAAATTGCCGGACCGAACTTGATCGATCTGCTGTGGCACCTTCCTACAGGTTTGGTGACTCGCGAAAATCTTGAAGCGCTTTCTTCTGAATATGTGGATCGGGAAGTACTCCTGGTTATAGATGTCATAAAACATACTCCGTCTCGTAACCGTAGGGTACCATACCGGATAAACTGTTTGGTTGGTGATGATAGTTTGACGCTGGTATTCTTTAACGGCCGAGAAGATTATCTAAGGCGCCAGTTGCCCGATGGTGAAAAACGCAAAATAAGCGGTAAGCTTGAAGACTTTAATGGCACCTTTCAAATGACCCATCCTGATCATATTGCGACATTGGCCGATGAAAGCTCCATCCCGCTGTTCGAAGCCGTCTATCCATTGACGGCAGGGTTAACCAATCAAACTTTTATAAAGGCTAATCGTCAGATATTCCCGACGTTACAAGAACTACCAGAGTGGAATGATAAAAGTCTGATGAAGAGAGAAGAGTGGTCGGATTGGAAAAATAGTGTCGTTAAAGCTCATTCGCCAACTTCCGAAGTGGATTTTGATCGGACAAATCCCGCTAGAGAGCGGTTAGCTTATGACGAGCTGCTCGCTAATCAATTGGCGTTGGAATTGGTCAGAAGAAGTATGAAGCGTAAACCAGGCAGAGCCTTACAGGGAGATGACACTCTGGTGTCAAAAATTAGAAAAGCACTGCCCTTCTCCCTCACCGCGGCCCAAGAATCTGCATTGGAGGAGATCAAGGACGATATGGTGGCCCCTCACCGTATGTTACGGCTCTTGCAGGGCGATGTGGGAAGCGGAAAAACAGCAGTTGCCCTTCTGGCCATGGTTCGTGCGGTCGAAGCCGGTGCACAAGCAACGATTATGGCGCCCACGGAGATTCTAGCACGCCAACATTTTGCCTCCATTGAGCCATTGGCTGCCAAGATCGGAATAAGCTGCGTTCTTATTACAGGGCGATTAAAGGGTAAAAAACGAGATGCTGTCCTTACTGATTTAGCCAATGGCGATGTTAATCTGGTTATTGGGACGCATGCGTTATTTCAAGAAGATGTCTCGTTTTTCGACTTGGGTCTGGCGATCATTGACGAGCAGCACCGTTTCGGCGTTCATCAAAGATTGGCTCTAAGTGATAAAGGCCGAAAAGAGAATGGCGGCGTTGATGTTCTTGTCATGACTGCGACACCCATTCCGCGAACACTAGCCTTGACCGCATATGGTGATATGGATGTTTCTGTCATCACAGAAAAACCACCTGGCAGGAAACCAATTGATACAAGAGCTTTGAGTATCGAAAGATTGGATTCTGTAGCTCAAGGTTTGAGCCGCAAGCTTGAAACTGGTGAAAGGATTTACTGGGTCTGCCCCTTAGTGGAAGAGTCAGAAGTCCTTGAGGTGGCAGCCGCCGAAGAACGGTTTGAGTATTTGAAGCATCTTTATGGTGATCAAGTAGGCCTTATTCATGGTCGCATGAAATCAGATCTTAAAGATCAGGCGATGCAATCCTTTATGTCGGGTGACATTAAAATTCTTGTCGCAACCACTGTAATAGAAGTAGGTGTTGATGTCCCCGAAGCAACGGTGATGATTATTGAGCATTCAGAACGTTTTGGGCTGGCGCAGTTACATCAATTGCGCGGCCGTGTGGGTCGCGGCGGGCTCGCAGGCAGTTGTTTGTTGCTTTATGCGCCGCCACTGGGCGAAACGCAAAAAGCCAGACTTGCTATCATGCGAGAAACTGAAGATGGCTTCCAAATTGCAGAAGAAGATTTAAGACTACGCGGTGCTGGTGAACTCTTAGGAACACGACAAAGCGGTCTCCCCGTATTCCGGATTGCTGATTTACAATCGCATTCTCGGTTACTGGCTATTGCACGGGATGACGCACGGTTAATTTTGGAAAAAGACGAAAGATTACACAGCGAACGCGGTCAAGCGCTTCGAATATTGCTTTATTTATTTGAAAGAGACAACGCGATTAAATATTTGAAATCTGGGTAATTTACTTTTCCTGATCAATAACGTTTTCATTCACATCGTCTTTCTTGGCCGGCAGATCCTCTGGCCAAATCATACCCGCTGAAATGACAAGTTTGACACCTTCTTCCACTGTCATATCAAGATATTTCAGATCACTTTTGGGGACAAAAAGAAGAAAACCAGAGGTTGGATTAGGTGTCGTTGGCATAAAGATACTGATCATATCTTCATCTTTTGTGGCATTGACCTCACCCTTAGCTTGGCTTGTGACAAAAGCAACTGCCCAAATGCCCTTTCGAGGATACTCGAGAAGGACCACATCTCGAAAAGAGGTACTTGATTGCGCAAGGACGGTTTCCATAATCTGTTTCAAAGCATTGTAGATGGATCGAACGATCGGCATCCTGCCGACAATTCTCTCACCAAACACAAGTAATGCTTTGCCTAAATAATTTGCCGTTAGAAAGCCAATTAGAACGAGCACGAAAACAGCAATAAAAACACCTAAGCCTGGAATACCAAAAGGTAGATAGGTCTCCGGGTTATATTTGACGGGGACCAACGGTGTCACATTTGCATCAACGAAAGAAACGAAAACATAAGTCAGGTAGATCGTGATCGCGATTGGGGCTGTAACAACAATACCGGTCAAAAAATATGTTCTAAGGCGGGCGAATAATCCAACCTTTGGTGCTGGAGCTACCAGGATAGGCTTTTTTTCCGCTTCGAGGTCTTCAGTTTCGGTCGATTTGTTTTTCATAACATTGTTTTCATTTCAAATAACTTGGAGCAAATTCCTGCTTATATCGGCAGTTTAGGCGCGCGGACAATACCATTAACCTGCCGTGCCGTCTTACGAATTCTCAAAACTCGATAAAATCGTTTCGTAAACCTCCTATTAACAATGTTTCCCTATGGTTAAAGGCAGTTAGAGTAATTAATCTTAAAGAAAAAATTCGACCAATATGACTGCCAAAAATACAAATAGACTATTCTGGTCAGGATTGCTGTTTTCGCTCTTCATTATCTCGTCTTCCCTAGGCTGGATCGCACCATCATCTGCGGTTTTTATATTGTTTGGTTTTCTGGCAGCAACTTTATTTGTAAGCCTCTTTTTTTGGGACAAAATTACTACTTTGGTAATTCCTGAAAAACCGACAGAAACACTTCTTGATATTGTGTTGGAAAATCTGCCAATCGGTATCTGTGTTTTCGATCAAAATCTAAATTTGGTAAAATGGAATGATAACTACCTCGGAATTATGGAAATCGAGGAAAGGGGATTAACAATACCAGTTCACTTTCGAGATTTGTTAGCAGAAAATTTCGACAAATATCAATCCGTAGGAACGAACAAAGACAAATTTATTGCGCTTTGTGTTAGAGACGCAGAACTCGGAATAACAAGAAAGATTGATCGCACTTTCAAAAATGGCAAGATAATCGAAATTACGTTCACTCCGAGTCCGCAAGGTGGATTCGTATCTACATCGACAGATGTCACGTCCAATAGGCTTTCCGCAAAAGCCATGAAAGAGAATGAAGATCGCTACCGGCGTATGGTTGAGTTGTCTCCAGATTCAATCGTGGCCCATCAAGACGGTATAATTTTGTATGTTAATACGACAGCCGTAAAGATGTTCAAAGCTGAAAGCCAGCATGACCTGATAGGCACCCATATTCGGTCCTTTTTCCCATTCTCAGACGTCGAAAGATTGTCTACTTACTTCGGTAGTGCGGAAGAGATGATGTCCGGCGAAACATTGCCAGCAGAAAAAACCAAAGTATTTATTGAAAATGGTGGCCAGACTGATGTGGAAGTAGAAGCTTCTGCATTAATGTACGGTGAGCGGCGTGCTCTTCAATTGATTATCCGAGATATTTCGGCCCAAGTGCAAATTGAGGAGTTTCTCGAACATGCGAAAGAAGAAGCCGAGTACGCTTCCCAACTTAAAGGTACTTTCCTTGCCAATATGAGCCACGAGCTCCGCACTCCTTTAAATGCCGTCATTGGTTTTTCTGAAGTGATCAAAAGCCAGCTATTTGGGAAAGTCGGGTCTCCCAAGTATCTTGAATATGCTCAAGACATTCACGACAGCGGCAATCATCTTCTTGAATTGATTAACGATATTCTCGATTTCTCAAAAATTGAATCAGGTGAACAGGGCATCAACGAAGAAGATATTGAAATCGATATGCTGGTCACCGAATGCGTCCGATTAACGCAGCAACGCGCAATCGATAACGACATTAATATCAAGCTTGAGTTTGATCCATTGTTGCCTCAGATTTTTGGCGATCGCAGAATGCTCAAGCAAATCCTGATTAACCTACTATCAAATGCGATCAAATTTACGCCTTCTGGCGGACGCATCATTACGTCTGTGAAAATTCCCGAAGAAGCGGGTCTTGAAATAAGCGTTACAGATAACGGCATTGGCATCAAACACGAAGATATCGTAAAAGCTTTGACACCTTTTGTGCAAATTGACAGCGAGCATAATCGTAAATATCAAGGCACTGGCTTGGGATTACCGTTATCTAAAAATTTGGCAGAAATGCACGACGGCAAACTCGAACTGCAAAGTGAATACGGTTCTGGCACGATTGTCAGCCTAACTTTACCGAAATCACGCATCCGAGAAAAAGCGGCTTAAATTTTTTTCCTATATCTAGATTTATTAACAAACCTCACATCCCTATTGCCATTTAATTCCATTCAGCCGAATATCTTTTCCAAAAATAAGGAGAAGAAAATATGAGGTTAAAAGATAAAGTTGCGATCGTGACCGGCGCGGGTTCCGGTTTCGGTGAAGCAATGGCGACATTGTTTGCGGCAGAGGGCGCTAAAGTAGTCGTAAGCGATATTAACGCCGACGCGGCCGCAAAAGTTGCTAAAGCTATTACCGATATGGGAAATATCGCCATAAGCAACATTTCGGATGTTACAAACGAACATGATGTTGAGGGCCTTGCGCAACAAACTCTGAGTAATTTTCAGAAGATTGATATCCTTGTCAATAATGCTGGAATGCCGCAACGCGCCGGGTCTATGTTTGATGTGGATGTTGCGACTTTTCAAAAGATATTTGACGTGAATGTGAAGAGTATTTTTCTGACGACAAAGGCGATCGTTCCTCACATGTTGGAAAACGGTGGTAATATAATCAATATAGCATCAACCGCTGCCCTGAGCCCCCGTCCCGGCCTCACCTGGTATAATGCCAGTAAAGGTGCCGTCGTAACTATGTCCAAATCCATGGCTATTGAACTTGCACCGCAACAGGTTCGTGTAAATTCACTTTGCCCGGTATTTGCCCATACGCCTATGGCTGTTGAATTTATGGGTGGGACGGATACTCAGGAAATTAGGGACAAGTTTGTATCAAGTATCCCATTAGGGCGGGAAAACACACCAAGAGACCTTTCTCATGCAGCTCTTTGGCTTGCATCAGACGATGCGTCCTTCATCACCGGTGTCGCCCTTGAAGTTGACGGCGGACGCTGTATTTAGGCCTCGTAATAAATACCGGGTGCGTTAGCACCCGGTATCCCCACTATTTAACATCTGCAGCAACTTGCATTTGAACGATTATATCGGGGTCACGAACAATTCCGCTTTTCCCAATACCTTTTTTGATCATATCAACAAATTCCATACCCTCAGTCACTTGGCCCCACACCGTATATTTTCCGTCTAGAAAATGCGATTGGGCAGTGACAATAAAGAACTGGCTATCTGCGCTATGCGGAGATTGGGAGCGGGCCATGGAAACGACACCTCTTTCGTGCGGAATGTTAGAGAATTCTGATCGCAGCTTTCGACCAGAACCACCTTTACCAGTTCCCGTGGGATCGCCTGTTTGCGCCATGAAATCTTCAATGACTCGATGAAATTTGATTCCATCATAAAATTTTTCTCGAGTTAATTCTTTAATCCGCGCGACATGTTGCGGGGCAGCAGCGGGCAATAATTCTATGACGACACGTCCATATTTTAAATCTAGATAAAGAGTGTCTTCCAGATCGGCTGCCAATCCGGATTTCTGGGGGATCATCAGGATACCTATAAACGCTAGGATCAATGAAAATTTTGAGAATGTCTTCAACAACATACTATTCCTCATAATTACGTATAGGACGGGGTTATTCCCGTTTTTGCCATTAAAAGCAGGATTGCAGTATACTTCTTATTTAGCAAAATAACGGCTTTTTTCATAGCTTATAAAAAAAACAAAAACGAAGCTTGACCATCTTGTTCTAGGTGCCTATGTTGCAGCCGCATTGCGACGGTTCTTCGTGTTTTAAAAGTCCTTGTTTGCAATAAACTTCTCACATTGTGGGCCCGTAGCTCAGTTGGTAGAGCAGCTGACTTTTAATCAGCGGGTCACAGGTTCGAATCCTGTCGGGCTCACCATTTCATTTTTGCAAAAGACGATCAGTGACGTGTTTGTTGCATAAGAAGATATACAATTTGTACGTCTTCTTATGCAACGAAGGCATTTGAATGGCTATTAGCAAACCTCGTAAAGCTGACTGATTTTCACCGCGCGCTAGAAAAATCCAAAATATAAAATTCAATTTCAATAGAAATTAAATATGAAATAAGCTAATTTGCAAAAATAGAATACTGTCTCCTTTTTTGGCGCGTATAAATGAAGTTCCGATTTAGAAAAAAAAGCAAACCGCCGATTACCGATCCGTCTCCTCTAGATTCACTGGGCGGCCTTTATCATCATTATGCCTTCTTCGGTCATAATAATTATCAATTGCCGGGTATTTTTGAAAAAAATCAAATGTGCAAACAACCGGTTATTACTGCCTATATAGCTTACGCTATTGCAATGGCCAAAGCTGCTGCTGAAACTGAAATTTCGTTTGTCGAGCTGTTTTGTGCAGACGGATTTTACGCAATGACGGCGGCGAACCTTGGTTGTCAGAAATCTGTTGGTATTGATAACGATCGCGATGGTCATCTCAGGAATGCGACCATAATTGCGAATACACTTGAGCTCAGTAACGTGGAGTTCCTAAAAGCAGAAATTAGTCCAGATGCAACGTTCGAAAAATATGACATAGTTGCTAACGTTGGCGGCTTATATCATGTTGATAATCCAGAAGAAATCTTATTAAAATCGTATGACATGGCGAACCGTTTTCTTATTATTCAAAATGTCGTATCTCTCGCGTCAACATCTGAAGATTATTACGAATCTCCCGCACCTGGTTGGGATTGGGGAAATAGGTATAGTCGACAGTCATTTGACAAATTGGTTAAATCTCACTTTAAGAAGATTGTATTCGAACATTTTAATGAGCTGACCGGAAATGATGGTTTAGAAAATCGCGGTAGTCTTTATTATCTCATCGAAAAACCATAACAAATTTCGGATCTTTTCGAATTTTTTAGATATTGTCGACTTCCCAATATTTAATTCGTAACCTGCCTTTTACTTTCACAGAACATTACGTCATGTTTTCTTCTTAAAGTTTTCCGCGAGAGCCTCGGCTTCAGATATGTCATCTGAATTCATTCTCGCTCGGAAAAACTCTTGTTTTTGGATAGCACCAATAATGCCGTTTCTTGCTGCAAGAATAGCCCATTTCAAGGCTTGAACGTTGTCTTTCGCGACACCTTGCCCCATTCCATATTTACTTGAAATACTATTTTGAGCTTTGCCATAGCCTTGGTTGGCGGCTGCTTCAAACCATTTCGCTGAAACAGTATCATCAACATTGACGCCATACCCATCTCGATACATTTTACCAAGATTATACTGGGCATTTGCCAATCCTGATTCAGCGGCCATTTCAATATATTGGAAAGCAAGATCCTGATTTTCCGGGATACCAATGCCAAATTGGTGAATTTTCCCCAAGGTATACTGGGAAGCTGCAAAATCTTTTTCAGCCGCTTGCCGTAGATAATCTATGGCTTCAATATTCTTTTTCTCCGCCAAAAGTGACAACGCCAGATTATGCAGAGCTGGTGGGTATTCCGCTTCAACTGCTTGATTGTTCCAATAGGCAGATTTAGCAGAATCTGGGTCTACGCCTCGCCCTTGTTCATAAAGCACCGCCAAATTAAACTGAGCCTTCGCGTCACCGGATTCTGCAAGTGGCTCCCATATTTCATAGGCTTCCACGAAACGTCCTTGTTGGTACAATTTCCACCCAGATTCAAAATCAAGTGCTTGAACTATTGATGACGATAACGTCCCCGTTGCGAAAACGCATACGGCTGCGAAACCAACTATTATCCGGGATATTCTTGCAAGATAGCGTGAATGGCTTTTACTGCTCATATCTCATCGTTCCTAATAAAGTGGTTGTGCGGACAGTCTCTCAGCCCGAATTGCCAATAATGTGATGACGCCATCAACGCCGTCATCCTTAATGACGCCATCAAAATGTTCACGATGGCTCAATGCGACGCTGATATCGTCGATCATTATATCAATAACGTAAGGTTTTCCGTCATATTCGCGTATTCGCCAACGGAGTGTTACCGGGCTTCGTTTGGGTCGAAGCAGTTGCGCCCTAATAAAGCTGTCTCGGGTTCCTTTTTCAGCTGAGGATTCAATTTTAAATTTGTCGCCGGGATATCCACCTAATTGGCTACCATATGCTTGAAGAAAGAAATCACTAAACAGTTTGATGAAAACACTTTGTCGAGCTTTACTTAAAGTTTGCCATTTAGGGCCAACAACGAATTCACTGATCACCTCGAAATTAAATTTGTCTTCAATAGTTCTGGCGAGCCGAGCCTCGCGCTCCGACAAGCTGTCATCAGGTGAAGAAAGAATAGCCTTTGCTTGCTCGGACAGTTCTAGAATAAGCCGTTCAGCTCGATCAGACCTGTCACCTGCAGCCGCTGTCATTGCCGAAGTTTGGACAAGAAGTATACTTAGAATACTAAAAAATACGATACGAAGAACGGTCAACAACTGATCCTTTTTTAGGACATGTGAGCTAATGTTAATTTCTTGTTTTGTATTTTGGGGCTTTTATAGAAAATTGCAAACGACGTTCTCGAAAATGTGAACGCATGCTGCACATTTATCTAGCAAATCCGTTAATTTGGCTTTTGATTTGCAATTTCTTTTTCGAGTTTTGTCAATCGCTCTTCAATGTCATAAATTTGTGTGTCCCGTTTTGCCAGGATCTTTTTTAAGTCACCAATATTGAGATTTGCGAACCCAGATAGCCAATTTTCCAAGTCCTCAACCCGTTCACCATTGCTGTCTTCTCGCAATAAATCCAGTACCTTGGACAAGACATCCTTTTGTTCTGCGGTTACGCGGACATTCATTTGAATTTTGTCAGTCATCTGCTTTCCTTTTGGCCAGACTAAGCCCCGCAAAACGGAGATAGTAGCAACGCATAGCAATAGCTATACATGAAAAGCGTAACCAGACTCCTAACGAGTCCGAGGGAATATTTACTGACGTTTCGGATGGTGCCCGCACCCGGACTTGAACCGGGAAGCCCTTACGAGCGGCAGATTTTAAGTCTACTGTGTTTACCAAATTTCACCATGCGGGCAGCGGGGAACAACCTAATGCCAGCTGCTTGCGGAAACAAGTGGATATTGTCGCAAAAGTAATTTTTTTTTTACATTCATTTAGAAGTTCTTTTTGCCCACCTTTCTAAGGCTAGTGCTCGTTGTTCAAATATTATTTATGGGCAACTCTGGAAAATAATATTTTTTAAGTGATCTGTTTCGATCTCCCCGGCGTAAATATTTCAAAACACACTTCGCGAATGAGTTTTTTGTCAGTTCAAATACTTACTAAATACCTGAGGAGGGTTACATGTCACGTTTACTTAAAAACCTATCGGCTTTGTTAATTGTCGGTGTTTTCGCAGTTGCCTGCGCAAAAGACGATAAAATGGCCGATAAAAAAATGGATGCACCACAAAAAGATATCGTGGTAACAGCAATTGATGCGGGTCAGTTGACAACATTGGTTGCTGCTGTGAAAGCTGCCGGTCTAGTGGAAACGTTACAGAGCCCCGGCCCTTTTACAGTTTTTGCCCCAACAGACGAAGCCTTCGCGAAATTACCAGCCGGTACCGTAGAAACTCTTTTGAAGCCAGAAAACAAGGATAAACTTGTTGCTATCCTGACCTATCACGTTCTTGCCGGTGAAGTTCCTTCATCTGCGGTAGCAGGCAAAAAGCTCGATCCTGCAACAGTTCAGGGTAGTACAATCATGGTAGATGGCACCGATGGTGTTATGATTAACGGTTCAGCGAAAGTTGTTGCGGCCGATATTATGGCAAGCAATGGTGTAATTCACGTGATTGACACCGTTCTACTTCCACCCAGCAACTAAATAGATTGCGTTCTTGCTAGTAAGCTAGAGCACATTAGATACCGTGGCTCAATTTACCAGAAAAAGTTATTGTTCCCCCAAGAACTTTTTTGAAGAAATGGGTCGCGGTATTAACTTGTAAAAGTGAATTATGTTGTTTCAGTAATTTCCACTTTCATTTCAATTAATATTTCTTCGAGTTTTTTAAACGCATGATCTAGATTCGTTTGATCAATGGACCTTAAGACCAAATTAGTTCCAACCGATCCTTGTCTAAAGAATGGATAGGAACCCATGGACACATCTGGATATTCTTTTTGCAAAGCACCCAATTCACCTGCGATTTTCCCTTCTGGCAACCCGGCACCAATTGTCCTGCTTAACATTTGAGCGCCGCCACTGATCCGCGAAATAATTCCGTCAAACATTGCTTGCATTATTACGGGTACGCCTGCCATAACAAAGACATTTTCAATTTGAAAACCTGGCGCTTTGCTAACAGGATTATCAATTAATTGCGCCCCGTCCGGAATGCGAGCCATTCGCTTTCGTGCCTCATTGAATTCAATACCGCTTGTTTCGTAATGTCGCGTCAGTATTTCCATGGCCTCCGGGTGATGCCCGATGCCAATGCCAAAAGCGGCTGCGATAGAATCGGCTGTAATATCATCATGCGTCGGGCCAATTCCGCCCGTCGTAAAGACATAATCAAACTTCTTTCGCAGCGAATTTACGGCCGCCACAATTTCAGTTTCAATATCCGGAATTATCCGCGCCTCGCGTAGTTGGACACCTTGTTCAATTAGTTGCTCGGCGAGATAAACCATATTCTTGTCCTTCGTGCGTCCCGACAAGATTTCGTCTCCTATGACGAGAACAGCACCAGTTACTATCTTTAAGTCAGACGTTTTCTGATCTTGGGTGCTCATCGTAATCTCCAAATATCCGAGGTGTTATTTAAATCTATTTTTTCTTGAAGATAAACAGTTTAAAATGAATGTATATAGAGTAAATCCAGCCATTAATGTTAAAGGTTCTTATGCATTTTCCGTCTCCCCTATTCCGTGGCCAACTTATCAAACGATACAAAAGATTTCTGTGCGACATAGAGCTCGAAAGCGGCGAAATCGTCACAGCTCATGTTGCAAACTCGGGATCAATGATGGGTTTAAAGGAGCCTGGGCTTACTGTTTGGTTGTCTCCGGCAAATAATCCTAAACGAAAACTTCAATATAGCTGGGAGCTTGTAGAAATAAATCAGGGTTTGGTTGGTATAAATACAGCCCTGCCCAATGGGATTGTGGCTGAGGCTATTTCAACGTCGAAAGTTCCCGCGCTATCGGGATATGATACGCTTCGCCGTGAAGTTAAGTATGGCGAAAATTCACGCATAGATATTCTTCTTTCGGACAGTAATAAGGCCGATTGTTATGTTGAAGTAAAAAATGTCACATTGAAACGTGGTGAAAAATATGCAGAATTTCCCGATGCTGTTACGTCTCGAGGAACTAAGCATTTAAAAGAACTTGGCAACATGGTCCGCGACGGCCATAGAGCAGTAATGTTTTACTTGATACAACGGCAAGATTGTGAAGGTTTCAAACTTGCCAAGGATATTGATCCTGTTTATGCAGAAGCCTTTACGGTTGCACGAAAAATGGGCGTTGAAATATTATGCTATGACTGTCATATAACGACCAACAATATAGTAATTGGAACAGCCCAGCCGGTAATTGAATAACTTTTTTTTCGCGGCAAAATAGGGTAATATTCTGAAAAAGATGAGTCATTATGAAATATGTAAGTAGCAAAGATACACCTGAACGCAACACTGGCGTGATAAAACTTCATGGCCCCGAAGGCTTTGAAGGAATGCGTAATGCCGGCCAGCTCGCGGCTAAAACCTTAGACATGATCACGAAACATGTAGTCCCTGGAGTTACAACCGACCAACTCAATACTCTTTGCCATGACTTCATTACGGAACGCGGTGGTATCTGCGCCCCTTTGAATTATCGAGGCTTTCCAAAATCTATCTGCACGTCGATCAATCACGTGGTTTGCCATGGTATCCCCGGCCCTAAAAAGCTGAAGGAAGGAGATGTATTAAATATCGATGTGACCCCTACTTTAGAGGGTTGGCACGGTGACACTAGCCGTATGTTTGCGGTTGGAAAACCAAATGTTAAGTCCTCGCGCCTTATTGATATTACGTATGAATGTCTAATGCGCGGCATAGATGTTGTTAAGCCTGGTGCAACCACCGGAGATATAGGTTATGCTATTCAGAATTACGCAGAAGGCAAAAGATGTTCCGTCGTTCGGGATTTCTGCGGGCATGGTCTCGGACAGGTTTTCCATGATGTCCCTAACATTGTTCATTACGGAACTCCAGGTGAAGGAACCGAATTACGATCGGGGATGATTTTTACGATCGAACCCATGATCAACCTTGGAACCTGGCAAGTTAAGGTTCTAGAAGATGGCTGGACTGCAGTAACAAAAGATCGGTCCTTGTCCGCACAATTCGAACATTCTTTAGGTGTCACAGATATAGGGTATGAGATTTTTACTAAATCACCACGTGGCCTTGATTGCCCACCCTATGCCATCTAAACGGAAAACAGCTGAAGAAAAATTCCAACTCAAGGAACTTGAGCCTACTCGATATGATTTCAGGCTTGAGGAAGAGAAAACTGAAACACCAAAAGATAATTTTGATAAGATTGGCCATCGTGAGCGAATGCGCACACGAATACTTACGAACGGTGCTGACAGCCTCGCGGACTACGAAATTCTCGAAATGCTGCTATATGCGGCAATTCCGCGTCGCGATACAAAATCATTAGCCAAATTACTTCTTTCGGAATTTGGAGATCTTGCCAAAGTATTATCCGCAGAACCTCATGACCTTAGAAAAATAGATAGAGTTGGAAACGCTGTTATTGCTTCGCTAAAAGTTGCAGAGACATTGGGACAAAAGTTACTTCGCCATAAAGTCGAAAAGAAAAATGTCCTGAGCTCCTGGCAAGCCCTTCAAGATTATTGTCACGCAGTTATGCGGGACAAAAAAATCGAACATTTTAGAATTTTATTTCTTAATAATAAAAATCACCTGATATCTGACGAAGTACAACAAACCGGAACGGTCAATCATACGGCAGTGTATCCGCGCGAAGTAGTGAAGCGAGCACTTGAGCTTGGGGCAACGTCTCTGATACTAGTTCATAATCACCCGTCTGGCGACACCAAGCCCTCCAAAGCAGATATTGAAATGACGAAAGAAATTGTCATTGCGGCAAAGACCCTCAATATTAAAATTCATGATCATTTGATCGTCAGTAGTGAAGGGCAAACGAGCATGAAAGAGTTAGGCCTCTTCTAAACGCAATTGGCTGTTGAAAAACTTCTATTCTTAGAATTTGATGACAAGGTGTTGAGATTGTGAAGCATCTCTGCTAGTCAGTCACTCAATCGTCCAAGCCATTGAAATGGCGTTTTGTGCTTTTTTCTTTTCATAAGGTACCACATTATGATTCCCCGTTATGCCCGCCCCGAAATGACAGCCATTTGGGAGCCTGAAAGTAAATTCCGTATTTGGTTTGAAATTGAGGCCCATGCTTGTGATGCGCAGGCTAAATTAGGTGTCATACCAGAAAGCGCGGCAAAAGCGGTTTGGGAACGCGGCCAATTTGATATTGATAGAATTGACGAAATTGAGCGGGAAACGAAACATGATGTTATCGCATTTTTAACAAACCTCGCCGAGTATGTTGGAGACGAAGCACGGTTTGTACATCAAGGTATGACCTCTTCTGACGTTCTGGATACATGTCTTTCAGTACAGTTGACGAAAGCGACAGACATTCTTCTCGAAGATATGGATAAACTTCTCGAAACGTTAAAAGCCAAGGCAATCAAACATCAAAATGATGTATGCGTTGGCCGTTCTCATGGCATCCATGCTGAACCTGTTACATTCGGTCTTAAAATGGCGCAGGCCTATGCAGAATTTGACCGGAACCGAGCTCGGCTTTTAAATGCGCGCGAAGATATTGCCACATGTGCAATCTCCGGCGCAGTAGGTACCTTCGCCAATATTGACCCCTACGTCGAAGAACATGTAGCAAAGGCCCTAGGGCTCACTGCTGAACCAGCTTCTACGCAGGTTATCCCACGGGACCGGCATGCGATGTATTTTGCAACACTCGGTGTTATCGCCAGTTCCGTTGAACGGCTGGCTGTCGAAATTCGTCATCTGCAAAGAACAGAAGTGTTAGAGGTCGAAGAATTTTTCGCGCCCGGCCAAAAGGGCTCATCGGCAATGCCTCATAAGCGCAATCCAGTTCTCACAGAGAACTTGACTGGACTTGCTCGGTTAGTCCGTATGGCAACTATTCCAGCAATGGAAAATGTGGCGCTTTGGCATGAAAGGGATATTTCCCATTCATCCGTAGAACGCGGCATTGCGCCTGATGCGACTATTACTTTGGATTTTGCCCTTGCGCGATTAACGTCCGTTATTGAAAATCTGGTTATCTATCCAGAAAATATGATGGCAAACATGAATAAGCTAGGAGGTCTAATCCATTCTCAGCGGATCCTGTTGGCATTGACACAAGCAGGTGTTAGTCGCGAAAATTCTTATCGACTGGTGCAACGCAATGCTATGCGGGTCTGGCGCGAGGGGGCCGATTTCATGGGTTTACTTAAATCCGATGAAGAAGTTATGGACGCATTGTCAGAAGAAGATATTGAAGGTGTATTCGACTTGGAATACCACACCAAGCATGTATCAACTATTTTCAAACGTGTATTTGGCGAATAGCTAAAATGGAGCGCAGATGTTCTGCGCTCCGTGAATTCTTTCGATAGCCTAGCTGTTGTTCATCACTTGATCACGTGCGGTTCCCATCAACTCTTCCATTTGTCGACGAATTCTGTGATCGGACATTTCGATATTCTTCTCAGTCAAGTCACCTCGAACTTTCCGAAAAACATCATCGTCACCTTTTTCTTCAAGATCAGAAATAACAACTTCTTTGGCATAGGCATCTGCGGCATCACCTTGGATATCCATTAAATCAGCAGCCCACAAGCCCAACAATTTGTTACGACGTGCCATGACTTTGAATTCAAGATCTTGATCATGAGCAAATTTACTTTCGTGGCCTTTTTTGAGATCGTCTAAACCTGCCATAACTTCTTTCCTAGCATTTCAATAATTCTGTAAACTTAATTACTTTCAATCTGTTAACTAACCTTATACCTAAGATGGCGTTCCCCGCCTAGTGCTACAAGATTTTTTTTAAAAATAATCACGCTTTTCACCCTCGCCAATGGTTGTATTTACTGTATATCTGAATTATGTTCCGCTTGCCTGAAACTAATATTTTAGGCAAGACGACGACGAATTACCTCTGTTGGTTTCATATCGACGATGTCTTAACCGTAATTCAGGCGGAATTCCGCCTCCTCAATGAGTTGGAGTAACATCCATGACCCGACGTAGACGAGTCTACGAAGGCAAGGCAAAAGTTCTTTTTGAAGGACCAGAGCCTGGCACACTTGTTCAGTATTTTAAAGACGATGCCACTGCGTTTAATGGCGAAAAAAAATCGACGGTTACAGGCAAAGGCGTTCTGAACAATCGTATTTCAGAGCATCTGATGACGAAACTGTCTGATATCGGCATTCACAATCATTTTATTCGCCGTCTAAATATGCGCGAACAATTGATTAAAGAGGTAGATATTATTCCAGTTGAAGTCATTGTTCGGAATGTTGCAGCGGGTTCCATCTGCACAAGACTTGGAATCGCAGAGGGAACGGCCCTGCCTCGCACTATCGTGGAATATTGCTTTAAGTCCGATGAGCTTAATGATCCGATCGTATCTGAGGAACATATTACGGCATTTGGTTGGGCGAACCCGCTTGAGCTAGACGATATTATGAGCCAAACCCTTCGCGTAAATGACTTCTTGTTAGGTCTGTTCACTGCGATCGGCATTCGTTTGATCGATTTCAAACTGGAATTCGGACGGCTTTATGATGGCGAAGAAGTTCAAATTATTTTGGCGGATGAGATCAGCCCCGACAATTGTCGGCTGTGGGATGCCACGACGGATAAAAAACTTGATAAAGATAGATTTCGCCGCGATCTCGGCGGTGTTGAAGATGCATATCAAGAAGTCGCACGTCGCCTCGGTATTATGCCGGAAAGCGGACCTGGCGATTTAAAAGGTACAACTGCAATCCAATAGGCGCATCACAGCGCCTTTTTCTTTTTAGGTGAGTATGAAATGAAAGCACGTGTCCATATTTCATTGAAAAATGGTGTTTTAGATCCTCAAGGTAAGGCGATATCAAATTCTCTTCACGGGCTTGGTTTTGAATCTGTTCTCGATGTCCGCCAGGGAAAGACGATTGAACTGGATCTTACCGATATGAACAAAGAAACGGCTGAAACAGAAATTGACAAAATGTGTCAACAGCTTCTCGCTAATACCGTGATTGAAAATTATTCCATTGAATTGATTGATTGAAGAAAGAGGAGCCGCCTCACCATGAAAGCTTCTGTTATCGTATTTCCCGGTTCGAACTGCGACCGTGATTTAAAAGTCGCCCTCACCGCGTCTATGGATACCGAACCCGACATGGTTTGGCATGGTGACAGTGACCTCCCAGAAACTGATTTGATTGCGATTCCGGGAGGTTTTTCTTACGGTGATTACCTTCGATGCGGTGCCATGGCAGCCAATTCTCCAATCATGCGAGAAATCGTCAAAAAAGCGCAAAATGGAACACCCGTTGTTGCTATATGCAACGGTTTCCAGATCGCCACAGAAACAGGAATGCTTCCAGGTGCTCTCCTCCGCAATGCTGACCAAAGTTTCGTCTGTAAGGATGTGGATTTACTTGTTACATCAGAAAACAACCGGTTTGTTGGTGCGTTTCAGCAAGGTCAAGTCATTCGATTTCCAGTTGCCCATCATGACGGTAATTATTTTGCCGACCCGAAAACCCTCGATGAGCTAGAAGGCGAAGGACAGGTTGCCCTTAAATATGCGATGCAAAGCGGTGATTTAACTGATGAGGCAAACCCCAACGGGTCTTTGAATAATATTGCGGGAATATACAATAAGGCCGGCAATGTTCTTGGCCTAATGCCCCACCCCGAACGATTAATTAGCGATGCCCTTGGTGGAACCGACGGCAAACGCTTTTTCGATAATCTCGTGAATTCTATCGCCTGAGTAAAAACATGAATGAAATCACTAAAGATATTGTTGCTGAGCACGGCCTTACTGAAGGCGAATATGAAGAGGTTCTCTCAATTTTGGGCAGGACGCCTAATCTAACAGAATTGGGTATATTCTCTGTTATGTGGAGCGAGCATTGTTCATATAAGTCGTCGAAAAAATGGTTAAAAACGCTCCCTACAGAAGCACCATGGGTTATTTGCGGTCCTGGCGAAAATGCCGGAGTCATCGATATAGGTGATGGCCAGGCTGTCATTTTTAAAATGGAAAGTCATAATCACCCTTCCTTTATTGAACCTTACCAAGGCGCCGCTACGGGTGTTGGTGGAATTATGCGGGATGTTTTCACAATGGGTGCTCGGCCAATTGCAAACATGAATGCATTGCGCTTTGGGAGTGCGGACCATCCAAAAACACGGCATTTGTTGGCGGGCGTTGTCGCTGGTATTGGTGGTTATGGAAATTGCATGGGCGTTCCTACGGTAGGTGGTGAAACGAATTTCCACTCTTCCTATGATGGAAATATTCTTGTAAATGCCATGACCGTCGGCGTTGCGGATACGGATAATATTTTTTATTCCGCCGCTGCTGGTGTCGGAAATCCGGTTGTTTATGTGGGTTCTAAAACTGGCCGCGATGGTATACATGGGGCGACAATGGCCTCTGCTGAATTCGATGATGATAGTGATGAGAAACGTCCTACCGTGCAAGTTGGTGACCCATTTACAGAAAAACTCTTGCTTGAGGCGTGCCTTGAATTAATGGCAACGGATGCAATTGTCGCAATTCAGGATATGGGCGCAGCAGGACTAACCTCTTCTTCTTTCGAAATGGCGGACAAGGGAGGCGTCGGAATCGAACTAAATCTTGATTTGGTGCCGGTGCGCGAAGAAGCCATGACACCCTACGAGATTATGCTGTCAGAAAGCCAGGAGCGGATGCTTATGGTCCTGAAACCTGGCCGGGAAGAAGAATCTCGCAAAATATTTGAGAAATGGGAATTGGACTTTTCTGTAATCGGGAAAGTCACTGATACGGGTAGAATGGTCCTGACGATGCATGGCGGAACTGTTGCGGATCTTCCTGTCGCGCCTCTTGCTGACGCAGCTCCCGAATACGACCGCCCTTGGGTAAAAACTGAGACGCCGCCTGTCTTACGTGCTGAAGATGTCGACGCTCCAGGTGATCTAGGTCAGGTCCTTCTCAAGATTATGGGATCTTCCGAAATCGCTAGTCGAAAATGGATATGGGAACAGTATGACCATATGGTTATGGGCGATACAATCCAGCGTCCAGGAGGAGATGCTGCTGTTGTCCGGATACATAATACGGATAAGGCGCTTGCGATCACAACAGACTGTACACCACGGTACTGCTTTGCCGATCCAAAAACTGGCGGAGCGCAAGCCGTCGCGGAAGTTTGGCGCAATTTAACGGCGACTGGCGCGCAACCCCTTGCAATAACTGACTGCCTCAACTTCGGAAATCCAGAACGTCCCGATATCATGGGGCAGTTCGTCGGATGTATCGAAGGTATGCGTGAAGCCTGCGAAACGTTAGATTTTCCGGTAATTTCGGGGAACGTGTCTCTCTATAATGAAACAAACGGACAAGGCATTCACCCAACGCCAGCAATTGGCGGTGTTGGATTGCTTAAAGACACGTCGAAAATGGCGACTTTGGCTTTTAAAGATGAGGGGGACTTGGTTCTTTTACTTGGAACGCAAACCGGTGACATGGGGCAATCTATTTATCTGCGAGAAATTGAAGGCAGAGAAGAAGGCGCGCCGCCGATAGTTAATCTGTCAGATGAGCGCAAAAACGGTGATTTTCTAAGACAGATTATCGGCTTGGGAATAGTAACAGCGGCGCACGATATCTCTGACGGGGGTCTGGCCGTCGCATTATCTGAAATGGCGTTGTCTGGAAATATGGGCGCAGAAATCACTCTTTCGAGTAAATTACCACTTCATGCTACGCTTTTTGCTGAAGATCAAGGCTGTTATGTGATAACGATAAGCCCTGAGAATTGTGATGATGTTCTCAAAAAGGCCAAAAATGCTGATGTTTCGCTTCAACGAATTGGAACGATCGGTCATAATGAATTGAATATTGCTGGTGCTTTGACCATATCAATTGATATGTTGAGGCAAGAACATGCAAACTGGATGCCTAATTTGATGGCAAGCCAGTCACGTAAATAGGAGTTTTTGTCCATGGCAATGGATGCAAGTGAAATAGAGCGTTTGATAAAACAGGGTATCCCGGATGCCAATGTAGAAATTACGGATCTACGTGGTGATGGTGATCATTACGCAGCGATGGTTGTTTCGGCTAGTTTTGAGGGTTTACCGCGAGTTCGACAACATCAAATGGTTTATGAAGCCTTGCAGGGAAATATGGGCGAGGCTCTACATGCTTTGGCATTACAAACCTCTGTACCCAAGGCCTAATTAAGATTTTACATACAAAAGGATAAGCAAATGATTGATGAAGTTACTAAAGATCGCATTGGCCAAGAAGTCACTAATGGTGATGTCGTCCTCTTCATGAAAGGGTCAGCTGTCTTTCCTCAATGCGGTTTTTCTGCCACCGCTGTTCAAATTTTATCGCATCTGAACATCAAGTTCAGAGGCGTAGATGTTCTTAGTGATCCAGTTATTCGCGAAGGCATCAAAGAATACAGCCAATGGCCAACTATTCCGCAACTCTATGTTAAAGGTGAGTTTGTTGGCGGATGCGACATTATGAGAGAAATGTTTGAGACCGGCGAATTGCAGGAAATTTTTGCTGAAAAACAGGTTGCCTTAGCTTCTGCCTAGCCCGATAATCGATAATTATTAACGGCGCCGATAAGCAGGCGCCGTTTTTGTTGGTCGTTTCGGATCTTTAGAACAGTTTGGGCAAATTATGATCCAAGAGCTTCTTTTAAAATTGATCATGCACTTGCCGACGGGCTTTTTCGATCTGCTTTATATCTTTAGGCGACGACAAATTGACGGGTTAATTCTTGATAATAAGGCGCGATTTTTATGCTTTCTGGATATTTTATCATCAAAGCCTTTAAATCCTGAAACCTTGGATGCAAATCGGGAAAGCATGGAAAAGCTCGCTCGATCCCTGAGTGGTCCCATACCATTTGTCAATTCGATTTCGAATTTTACTGTTCCAAGCACAGCAAGTGGAATAAACGTCCGTTGTTACAAGCCGAGCACTAATTTTCCTCTTCCCGTTCTAATCTACTTTCATGGCGGTGGTTATGTTCGTGGATCTCTGGATAGCCATCATGACTTATGCTCGAGATTAGCGACGTATGGAGGATTTGCAGTTCTCTCTGTCGATTATCGGCTCGCGCCAGAATATAAATTTCCAGCAGCGACAGAAGATTCTATTGCTGTGTTTAAATGGGTGCAGTCTCACGGTGCAGAAATTGGGCTCATGCAAGACAAAATTGCCATCGGAGGCGATAGTTCTGGAGGATGCCTTGCTATCGTGACCGTGCAAGAAGCCAAACGGCAACAGTTAGCATTACCTGTTTTCCAACTTCTCCTATATCCAACGACCACGGCTTATTTCGATAGCCCCAGTCATCAGTATTTTTCAAAAGGTTTTTTTCTTACTACAGAGCGAATGGAAAATTACCGTGATTTATATCTAAATTCTGCGGCGGAAAGAGATGATTTTCGAGCTTCTCCACTGCTCAATCCAGATTTGGCTGGCTTGCCACCGGCTTTGGTAATTACTGCTGGGTTTGATCCTTTGCGCGACGAAGCGGAAAGTTATGCTAAAGCCCTAAGTGATAACAATATTCCGGTGGGTGTCATTCGCTACGACGGCATGGTCCATGGTTTTGTTTCACTAACCGCTGCATTACCTGCCGCAGACAAAGCCCTTCGTCAAGCGGCAGAGGCGCTAAATCATGCATTTTCCACGTAGCGTGTAGAATTTCTTCGAGGCTTGGATTTATATCTTCACTATTGATCAATTGGCCGGTGTGGAATTTTACATTCAAGTTCGAGAAGCATTTCGTCAATCCAGCCAACAATATTTACTATTTACTCTACATTTCCCCCGCCTACTTTTTGTGCGAGAGCTGCAGCAAGATAGTCATCAAGGTCGCCATCCAAGACACCCTGGGCATTTCCTTTTTCAACACCGGTTCGAAGGTCTTTCACCATCTGGTAAGGGTGAAGTACATAGGACCGAATTTGATGTCCCCAGCCAATATCTGTTTGGCCATCTCGGGTTTCCTGAGCTTCTGCTTCCCGCTTTTGAAGCTCCAACTCATATAATCGAGATTTAAGCATCTTCATGGCTTCCGCACGGTTTTTATGCTGCGAGCGGTCATTCTGGCACTGCACGACGACATTGGTTGGAATATGGGTGATACGAATTGCTGATTCTGTCCGATTGACGTGCTGACCACCTGCGCCCGAGGCTCGGTAAGTGTCGATCCGTAAATCTTTTTCATCAATATCAATGTCAATTTCATCGTCAATAACTGGATATACGCCGACAGAGGAAAAGCTTGTATGGCGACGCGCATTTGAATCAAAAGGAGATATACGAACCAGACGATGTACACCGGTTTCAGTTTTGAGCCAGCCGTAAGAATTAAGACCTGAAATTTCAATGGTTACGGATTTTAGACCGGCCTCCTCCCCATTGCTTTCTTCCAGAGTTTTTATTCTACATCCATGTTGATCGGCCCACCGCATATACATGCGCAAAAGCATCTGGGTCCAATCTTGAGATTCTGTTCCACCGGCGCCAGCATGAATTTCAACATAACAATCATTCGCATCGACTTCGCCAGACAACATACTTTCCAAACGCCGACGGTTCACTTCGGTTTGTAACTCCGACAACGCGATTTCCGCATCATTGACAGTCTCTTCGTCCGCTTCTTCTTCCGCCATTTCGATAAGATCTATATTATCTTGAAGGTCCTGTTGTATGCGATTGTAGGCGTTTAAAGCGTTTTCCAGGCTAGTTCGCTCCCGCATGAGATTTTGAGCTTTGGAAGCGTTATCCCAAAGTTTAGGATCTTCTACCAATGAATTCAGTTCTTCTAATCGGCGGGTCGCATTGTCCCAGTCAAAGATACCTCCTCAGCAAGGCCATGCCCTGCTGGATTTCATCGACGGTAGATTGATGTTCGGCCCGCATATTAATACTCCACTCTACTGAATTGCTTTTCGCGAAAATAGGCGCAATTAGGTAATCAGTAAAGGCCGCCTGTACCCGAACGAATAGACTTTTTTGATTTCCCAGTAGATACCGAGGAAAAACCACTATCGGACCCGTCAAGCACAGCTCGTTTGCGTTTGTTTCCTGTGGAAGTCTTAAAGGCTTCCAAGATGACTTTGTCACCGCGACGGGCCAATGCGCCGGTCAGAGCATTGATGCGAACGAGTCTAATTCCTTCAGGTACACGGAACGGTGTCGCGGGTTGGTCGGCAAGCGCTTCCATCATGAAATCTTTGAAAATGGGTACAGCAACAGTTGGTCCACTTTCCTTATTACCTAAGCTTTTTGGGTTATCAAATCCTACATAAACACCCACAGTCAAGTCGGCGGAAAATCCGACAAACCAAGCATCTTGGCTGTTATTCGTCGTACCCGTTTTCCCACCAAGAGGCTTCCCTATCGAGCGAATACGAACGCCGGTTCCGCGTTTGACGACACCCTCAAGCATGGAGACAATCTGATAAGCAGTTGTTGCAGGCAATATCTGCTCGCGATTATCTGGAAGTACAGGCTCTTCCTGATCATTCCACTCTTCAACATTGCAATTTTCACAAGGGCGATCATCATGTCGATAAACGGTCAAACCGCGACGATCTTGGATGCGATCTATTAATGTTGGCGTGATTTTTTTTCCGCCGTTTACTAATTCTGCATATGCCGTCGTTAGCTTCAAAAGCGTGGTTTCACCAGCCCCAAGTGACATAGAGAGGGTCGGCAAAAGATCTTCGTTGATCCCGAAACGAGCTGCATAATCTACAATAGGATCCATCCCAATAGCTCGCGCAAGTCTTACGGTCATCAAGTTTCGGGATTTTTCAATCCCTAACCGAAGAGTGCTTGGGCCATAAAATTTCTTTGAATAGTTAGACGGTTTCCAGCGTTCTCCATTTGGTTGGTTGAGAACAAATGGTCCGTCCATCACTTTATCTGCAGGTGTAAAGCCATTGTCCAACGCAGCGGCGTACACAAAGGGTTTGAATGCTGACCCTGTTTGACGATTGGCTTGAACGGCTCGATTAAACTCCGAAATTTCGGGACTCCATCCGCCAACTATCGCGTAAACCCGTCCGGTATGCGGATCCATGGCAACAAGGCCACCCGATACTTCAGGTATTTGTTCCAAACGGTAATGGTTATCGTTTGTGTTTTCACTTATGTCAGGATCTGCTGCAACGACATCTCCTACTTTCAAAACGTCGGATGCATTTTCGATAGGCGGCCCTTTTTCGTCAATATCTATCTGCGTCCGCGCCCACTTAAGGTTTTCAAGGGGAATAATTCCTTTCTCGCCATCAACGAAACCAATTTCCACAGTTTCCTTGTCCACGCCGAGTACAACGACCGTTTCCCAAACACCAAGCCCTTTTGGACGTGGAAATTGAGCCAATGTTGAAGTCCAGTTTCCCGTTATTTCGATCGTGCCCATTGGGCCGCGCCAACCATGCCGGCGATCATACGTGCGCAATCCCTTCTTGAGGATTTTTTCGCCAATCTTCTGTAGCGAAGTTTGCATAGTGGTTCTAACGGATAATCCGCCGTCATACAGGGCGGTTTCGCCATAGATATTGTAGAGTTCCCGGCGAACTTGCTCGACAAACCATTCCGCTTTAATAACCTCGGCGTCACCGCCTTCTTGAGCTAATAGCGCTGAATTAGTCGCCTCCTCGGCTTGCTCCGGCGTGATATAATGTTCTTCTAACATTCTGCCGATAACCCAGTTCCGCCGCGCGAGTGCTTTGTCGTACTTCCTGAACGGATTATAATTATTGGGGGCCTTCGGAAGAGCACCTAAATAAGCGGCTTCTGCAATCGTCAATTTATCAAGAGGTTTGTCAAAATAGTAAAGAGCTGCGGCCGCGACGCCATAAGCACGATGTCCCAGGTAAATTTCATTGAGATAAAGCTCCAGAATACGATCTTTAGACAAAGCCTTGTTCAAACGAAGCGCAAGGATTGCCTCCTTGGCCTTTCGTTCATACGAGACCTCGTTGGTCAGCAACATGTTTTTTGCCACTTGTTGCGTAATCGTCGATGCCCCTACAAGTCGTCTACCTTTGCCAAGGTTTTTAACGTTGGTGACAAATGCTCTGGTGATACCTTTGTAATCTATTCCCGGATGCTCATAAAAGTTTTGGTCCTCTGCAGCAAGAAATGCTTGTTTTACGAAAACCGGTATCGTGTCGACCGGGACAAATAGACGTCTTTGATGAGCATATTCAGCGATTAAGCTGCCATCCCCTGCATGAACCCGGGTCATAACCGGCGGTTCGTATTCTGCCAATTGTTTAAATTCCGGCAATCCCTTACCAAAATGGTAAAAGCCATACATTACTACGCCGACGCCAACGACGCCGAAGAATAGCAACAACGCAAACGTCAACGACAGAAATTTGAAAAAACGTCTCATGTGACAATATTTCTCAAAATAAGATTACCAGTTTGTAAATGATCAGCCAACTATAGCAGAATTAAGGAGGAAGATGGCATTCTTAAGAAATAATGCAATAGACTTATGACGAAATTATGGGTTTTGGGCTTTAAAATAAGTGCTTATAGCATTTGCAATTGATGTCGCGAGTCGAGTTTGGCCTTTGCTTGACTTTAATATCTTCTCATCCTGTCTATTAGAAAGATATCCGAGTTCGACGAGTACTGAAGGTACATCAGGCGCTTTCAAAACCCGAAACCCAGCAAAACGGTGGGAACGTCCGCTTGTTTTCAAGCCAGATTTTGTAATTTCTGGAATCAATGTTTTTGCAAATTTAACGGAAAAGTTCATGGTTTCACGTTGTGCGAGATCAACTAGTATTCCTTGCACGGTGTCGTCTTGCTCTTCCAAGTCTACGCCAGCTATCAAATCAGATTTATTTTCTCTTCGCGCTATTTCTTCCGCTTCGTCATCCGACGCGGTTTCTGAGAGAGTATAAACCGTTGCCCCGCGAAAATCGGGCCTGCTAATCGAATCTGCATGTATTGAGATAAAGAGATCCGCCCCCGCCTCTCTTCCTACATCAACACGTTCTCGCAAACTCAGAAAATTATCCGAAGACCTTGTCATGACTGGACTGTAAAGCGGGTTCTTATCCAGAATTTTATAAAGCTTCTTGGCAACTTCCAAGGTTAACTTTTTTTCGTAGACACCGCTTTTTCCAATGGCTCCGGGATCAATACCGCCATGGCCAGCGTCAATGACGATAGTATATTTTTGCTGAACAGGTTTCGGGAGTTTGGGAGGCGTCGAAACAACTACTTCGGTCGTGTTCTTTTTCTTTCGACGTTTTTCAACTTCTGCCATAAAGCCAGCTACGTTTGTTTTTTGGATATCTATATAGAATCTAAAGGGCTTGCCAGAATGAGGTGGAAGGAGAACCGTATTTAGGATACGAACAGGACCGCTTACATCCAGGACTACTCGGGAAGTATTTTGTTTATACAATCCAGATCGATAGTTTTCGACCACCCCCTTCTTCCGAGCCGTATTTTTGTCCACTTGCCAGTTTAACTCCGGCATATCAATAACAATTCTATACGGATCCGGAAGCAAAAAAACGTCAAAAACCGGCTTCTTACTTAACTCCATGACAAATCTTGTTTTGTCTTTGTGAATTCCCAACCGTGCTGAAAATACGTCAATGGCTTCGTTAGCCAGAGTGGCATTAGATGGCGCTTGAACTGGCAGTAATAGTAATGCCAGGAAGCAAATTCGGAAAAAGCGATGTAACATATCCATATCCGGTATCACGTAACTTTGAAGTTGCCAGCAATCGCGTAATTTCTATTTCTGGAGTGCCTTAACCTAACTGTTTCAAGACGTTCAATCAATCCGCTCATTGATTTCAAATAGAAATTATTTTTCGGTTGTGTCATTATTCGTTTGGTAACTGAGTGTGAAAGAAGCTACTATACACTTGTGAGTTCCTGTGGTCAGTCCCGAGATCTTGTTTTGGTCAGGGCGGCGCCGTTTTCGACAGCTTTTTGTAGGCATTGGATATATATTTCAATCCCCGGAGCGTCTGGAAGCAGCGCTTAAGACAATGCAGTGAATTAAGTGAAACAGAAATCGTTCTCTTTGTCGATACTGACAGAGAGCTCCGGCAGCCAGAAGGCCAGGTAATTTAAAATATAGCTTGGCATGTTTCTCATTTCGAGAGATTTGGAGCGCCGACGGTTTCCACAAAAACAGACTGTCCGTCCCCTTCTCACATGGGGATTTCGCAGTCACGGAGCTAGTTATGGCTACGCGTATGTTAGTCGACGCATCTCATGAAGAAGAGACTCGTGTCGTCATTGTTAAAGGAACCCGTCTCGAAGAATTCGATTATGAGACGGCATCGAGAAAACAACTTAAAGGCAATATTTATCTTGCAAAGGTAACGCGGGTTGAACCTTCGTTACAGGCGGCCTTTGTTGAGTATGGCGGTAATCGTCATGGATTTCTTCCCTTCAGTGAAATTCATCCGGATTATTATCAGGTGCCGGTTTCTGATCGGGAAGTTCTCTTAGAGCAAGAGGCTGCTGCAGAAAAAGAAGCGCATGCCCAAGAAGAAGCTGAAGATGATGCAAAATCTGTCGATGATGACAATTTGGATGCAACGACGGAAGAGCCTGCTGCCGAAGCGATGAAGGATGCAGTCGCCACTGATGACGAAGAAGGTGTTGTCGACGATGTCGACGATACCATCGGTGGCCTTGAAACTGTTGGCGAAGATGGCGAAGAAAACTACGTCGAAAATCTTGGCGGAGAAGATGACGTTGAACCTCGACGCAAAGCCCCTACCCGCCGGCACTACAAAATTCAAGAAGTCATTAAACGCCGGCAAATCCTGCTTATCCAAGTTGTTAAAGAGGAACGGGGAAATAAGGGCGCAGCCTTAACCACCTATATTTCACTTCCAGGTCGGTATAGTGTTCTTATGCCTAATACAGGTCGTGGTGGCGGGATTAGCCGAAAAATTGCAAACCCGGCAGATCGTAAACGACTAAAGAAAATTGCAAATGAGCTAGATGTTCCCGAAGGTGTTGGTGTTATTATTCGCACCGCCGGTATGAGCCGGACGAAAGTCGAGATCAAGCGTGATTACGAATTCCTGATGCGTGTTTGGGATGATATTCGCGAGCTTACGTTAAAATCCATGGCGCCCTATTGTGTTTATGAGGAAGCCAATCTGATTAAACGCAGCATTCGTGACTTGTACACAAAGGAAATTAGTGAAATTCTCATTGAAGGAGATGATGGGTATAAACTTGCTAAGGAATTCATGCGCAAGTTAATGCCGAGTCACGCGAAAAAAGTTCAACCTTATAAAGACAAAATTCCATTATTCCATCGGTTTCAGGTAGAGCAACAATTTGCGTCTATGTACAATCCGGAAGTTCAATTGAAATCAGGTGGATATATTGTCATAAATCCGACAGAAGCTTTGGTTTCAATTGACGTAAACTCCGGCAAGGCGACTAAGGAACGCAATGTTGAAGATACAGCGACAAAAACTAATCTAGAAGCGGCCGAAGAAATTGCTCGTCAACTCAGATTGCGTGACCTAGCCGGTTTGATTGTCATTGATTTTATCGATATGGATGACAACAGAAACAATAAGGCTGTTGAACGCCGCATGAAAGATTGCCTCAAATCTGATCGTGCCCGTATTCAGGTCGGACGTATAAGTCCTTTTGGGCTTATGGAAATGTCCCGCCAGCGTTTGCGCCCAAGTTTCCTCGAAACTAGTACAAATATTTGTCATACTTGCGGCGGATCTGGATTTGTACGTTCAATTGAATCAACAGCACTGCTCATAATTCGAACACTTGAAGAAGAAGGTGTTCGCGAACGCAGTGCCAAAATTACGATTACGGTGCATACCGATGTCGCAATATATCTTCTCAATCAGAAACGATCTGTCATTCAAGAGTTGGAAAATATCTATGGGATGACAATCCTCATTCTTGCTGATCCAACTACAAATCTAAATGATCATGAGATTTTGCGTGAAAAAGGAAAACCGGGCGATCTGACTCCGATTGTTCGAGAAACAGTCAGCACGGAAATTTCTGATATTGATGGTGAAATAGCAGAAACTACTGCCACTGAAACGACAGAGGAAGATCAGGAAAGCAACTCCTCTAAACGCCGCCGCCGGCGTCGGCGTAGGAAGCCACGTGAAGACACTGCTGCTCAAACAAATGAAGATGAATCAGAAAATAAAGCGGCCGATAGCGAAGAGCCTGCTGTCACTTCGGAGGCGACAACTGACGACGACGACGACAATGGTGAGCCGAAACGACGGCGTCGAGGCCGCAGAGGCGGACGCCGCAGGTCTCGCTCCAATACTTCTGATGAAAACACTTTAGATGAAAATGCAGAATCGTCAGATTCGACGTCGGATGATCAGCCTTCAGGTGATACTGAAGTGGTTGTTATTCCTATTACTATTACACCAGTGGAAAACACCGCTACGGTTGATGCAACGGAAGAGAGTGTTCCTGAAGAGCCTAAGAAGCGTACGCGTAGGACCCGAAAAAAACCAACAGTAGTTGCAGTAGACACTGATAGTGCAAATGAGACTACAGAAAAGACTGAATCAACAGTAGAGGTTACTACTGTTGATTCATCCGAAAATACGGATGAAAAACAGGTGCGTCCCCGAAGACGCAGGACAACCCAAAAGAAAGTTGAAGAGACTGCTCAAGTCGCTGCAAAAGCTGATTCAGTAGTTACAGCTGTGGATACTGTTGAAGTCAAACCGGAAATCACAGCGAAACCCAAAACAACGCCGGCTGTTGAAGCCGTTTTTGACGAGAAACCAAAAGTTAAGCGAAGTGGCTGGTGGCGGCGCGGAAGCTAACAAGACATAAAAAGGGAGCTTTTAAGCTCCCTTTTTATTCAAGCCAATTCGCTAGGCTCTTAACTGCAGCCTCGATGGTTGTAGTTGACCCGGCAAAAGAAAATCGAACGTAACCTGAACCACGATGTGGATCAAAATCAAGCCCAGGAGTAGCGGCTATACCTGTTTCAGCCAACATTTTCTGACAGAATTCCATGGAATCGTTCGTCAAATGCCGCACGTCTGCGTAAATATAAAAGGCGCCATCGGCTGACGCCAGTTTAGTGAGCCCCATTTTGGGAAGTTCTCTTAACAGTATTTCGCGATTGCGGGCATATATATCCACATATCCCTCCAACTCTTCTATACAATCAAATGCCGCCACTGCTGCATGCTGACTGATTGCCGGTGGCGAAATAAAGAGATTTTGAGCCAATTTTTCTACCATTGAGACTAGTCTCTCAGGCAAAATCATCCATCCAAGCCGCCAACCCGTCATCGAGAAAAATTTCGAAAAAGAATTGATGATGATAGCATCATCACTCAATGTCAGTGCAGTTGTTGCTGGTGCACCGTAAACAACCCTATGATAAATTTCATCGGAAATAAACTGCATCTGGCGATCTTGGCAATAGTTAATAAGTGCCTGAAGTTCATCTTTGCTTATCATTGTTCCTGTTGGGTTTGATGGGCTCGCGACCAGCAATCCATGCAAATCCCCATTTAGGCGTTCCAAAAGTTCGGGGGTAGGTTGAAAATTAGTTTCAAAGTCGCACGGCAACCCAACCGGATCCATATGTAGGGATTTTAGAATATTGCGGTAAGCTGGATAGCCAGGTTCAGCTAAAACAACTCTATCACCTTTGTTAAAAGCAGCCAAAAATGCTAACAGGAACCCGCCGGATGAACCTGTGGTGACGACGATCCGCGAGGGCGAAATATCGACATCATAGGTCGTTCCGTAATAGTCAGATATTGCCTTTCTTAAGGCTGGAATACCCAGAGCATCGGTATAGCCAATTTTCTCATGAAGCAGAGTTTCCTGGGCTCTTTCAATTACCTTCGAAGGGGCAGATTGCGCGGGCTGCCCTACTTCCATGTGAAAGACGGGATCGCCGCTTAATTCTCGTTCATTGGCCGCCTTCATAATTTCCATCGCAATGAAGGGTTGAATGTCGTTATCTATAGGAAATGTCAAAGCAGTACCTGCAACATTATTTTAATTAAATTTCTAATTTTCTATGAGAGAAAGTCCAAATCCTCGAGGATCATGTCGTGATACACAATTTTGAACTTTACCGTTCCGGCAATAGATAGAATTAACAACGGCCAACCGATCAACCTCAACCAAAATTGGGAAATCGTTATTTAGGGTAGAAATATCTTCTTCGGACATCGTCCCCTCATATAATAATGGAGAGGATTGGCTCGTGGTAAAAAGTCGCGGGCGACTCATAGCCACATCAAGGGAGACGTCATCTCCAAAGATATTGATCGCCGTGCCAATTGAAGCGGTTGTTCCTGCTGCGCCACCGGAAACTGCGCTAGCGTAATAGAAGTCTTTGTTAGGCAAATTTACGACTAGAAGAGGAGAATTAAGAAATTCGCTCTGATGATCCAAAATTGTAGGCGCAAGTACTATGCCGGTTATGTTTCCAATTTTACCAGTTCCAAAAGGCTTCCTCATACTGACAACACACGCCACTGCGTTGCCTAAATTATCTGTCGTAACAAATGATGTTGAACCGTGGCTAGAAAAAAGGGAAACAGAATTTATGCTTGTGAAAACGCTTGCCGTTGCTTTTGCTAGCTCCATCTGTGGAACTTCTACACGTGTCCTCAGAATATTTTTGCCTTCTCCAAAAATCTGACTCCATAATTGAGCATAAAGATCACCAGGCATTTTCGTAGAAACTCCAGCTATATTATCATCTACGCGAAATGTCTGAGCATCGATCCAAACTGGTTTGTAATTGACGAGATCAGTTAAGGTTACTTTTCCTCCTGCATTATTTGCATCTTCAACAAAAGTACGGGCCCAATTCCCGCTATAGAAGCTGGCACCTCCTTCAGAACGCAATACAGACAACAAGCTCCCTAGCCTAATTTGTTGAATACGTGTTCCCTCCGCCACAAACTCACCACTATTTTCCTTAAAGATATTGGTTAATGTATAATCAAGGGATAGTTGATCTTCATTTAGAATCATCGCAAGATGCTGCGCGCGTGAGAGAGGTTCCCCAAATGTTGCGATTTTTTCCGCGGCGGTTAATACGGTCCGCCACTCCAGTTTACCGTATCGAGCTTGAAGTGCAGCCATTCCTCGAATATTTCCAGGAATTGAAATGTCACCGCCTGCAGCTGGTACGCCATTAGGAAACTGAAGGTTTTCGATTTTATTGATTTCGGGACTATAAACTAAACACTCCCCGCCACCACCAAGGGAAGCGGCGATCGGATAGGTTACGGATAACGCAAAATACAAACCAACGGCAGCATCTGCTGCGGTACCACCCGCGGAAAGGATATCTTCAGCCACCAACACCGCTCGTGGCTCGTCAGCAGCAACACCACCTAACGGCCCTTCAACATTGCCTATTGAGCCGAATGGAATTTCTGCACCACCGCAAGCACTCAAAAACAATATCGGTGCTGTTATTAACGAGAGGACGCGAAGCCTCCATTGACGATCGACTAAACTGTTCTTAGATTTACGGTGTAACAAAAGGATATCTTTCTTGAAAAAACGTTGCCTCACGCTTGTTTCCATGCTGTTAGTTTTACTTCTGCCTATTCACTTGGCTTATGCTAAACAGACGGGGCCTTCGTTTATACGTGACGCCGAAATTGAACATACACTTCGTTCATACGCTATTCCCATATTCAATGCCGCTGGCTTGAACGGGAACGATGTAGCAATATATATCATCAATGACCGCTCTTTAAACGCCTTTGTTGCTGGTGGGCAAAGATTGTTTATGTTTACGGGATTGTTGGAGCGGGTGGACACCCCTAATCAGTTAAAAGGCGTGATTGCCCATGAAACTGGACATATTGCAGGTGGCCATCTGGCAAGAACTCAGGAGGCTCTTGAAAACGCTACATTTCGCTCAATTATTGGAATCTTATTGGGGGCGGTTGCCATAGCAGCAGGTGGCGGTGCCGCCGGCGGTGCGGTCATTGCAGGTTCCGGCGACGTGGCCACTAAATCGTTTTTGGAGTATAGTAGAACGCAAGAATCTTCCGCAGACCAAGCGTCTATTACTTACCTAGATAATACCCAACAATCTGGACGGGGAATGGTCGAATTTCTGGAAATACTGGATCAGACAAACCGAAGCTATAATACGGGTTTTTCCTATTATAGAAGCCATCCCATTACTAGCGAACGGATTGCGGCGTTAAGGCAGAGAGTAGAAAAATCACCGTATCGTGACAGACAGGATTCGCCAGAATCAGTGGGGGAACTCAATCGTATGCAAGCCAAATTATTTGGCTATACCAGAACGTTATCGCAGACACTTCACAAATATCCTGTAACAGATCAAAGTATTCCCGGGCGATATGCCAGAGCCATCGCCTATTTCAAGTACCCCGATCTAGATAAGGCGTTAAAGGAAGTTGATAGTCTTTTAGCCGAAGCGCCAACGGATCCTTACTTCCATGAACTAAAGGGACAGTCACTATACGAAAACGGGGATCCACATGGTGCTCTGCCATCCCTTGAAACAGCCGTAAAATTAGCGCCGCGTGAACCATTGATACTAACCCTATATGGAAAAGTGTTAAACGCGACTGGAAACATTGCGGATAACAACAAGGCAATTGAAGTTCTAACGGAGAGCCTTGCACTTGATCCCAACAACGCAGAAAGCTGGGATCAATTGGCAATTGCCTATAGCCGTAACGGCGATACAGGTATGCTCGCCTTGGCAAGTGCAGAGCGCTATTTGCTTGGCGGCAAATATCAAAAGGCAATATTTCACGCCAAACGCGCTCAGGATTTTTTTAATGCCGGGACGCCTGCCAATCTAAGGGCGGAAGATATTATTACCCTTGCTGGAGAGGCGTCCCGGAAAAAGTAAAAAAATCTATCCGAGCTTTGATTATTTTTTCAAAAGATCCCGAATTTCTTCAAGTAACACTTCTTCGCGAGGTGGTTCTGCGGGTGCAGCAGGTGCTTCTTCTTCTGTTTTTTTCATTTTGTTCATTTGCTTGATCAATATGAAAATTGCAAAAGCGACAATCAGAAAGCTAATAATCGTATTTATGAAAGAACCATAGTTCAATGTTACAGCACCGGCCTCTTTAGCAGCAGCTAGTGTGGCATAGCTTCCATCGGATAATGTCACAAAGAAATTGGCAAAATCGACACCTCCAAGCAGCATACCAATAGGCGGCATGATAACATCAGCCACGAGTGATTTAATTATGGTCCCAAAAGCGGCACCAATGACGATACCTACTGCCATATCGACTACATTGCCGCGCATAGCGAAATCTTTAAATTCTTTAAGCATGTTGCCCCTACTTCCAAACTATTACTTATATTAAGTAGCGCCCTACTTAACCAAAACATAATTTAAGCGTATGGGATATTAGCTATTTTGCGAATGGTGTCAAAACTTTCAGTTATATTTGAAGGGCCTCTTGCATTCCGGCCCGACGCGCATACTTCACATTAAAGTTCCTTGGAGAAAATGCGATTTACAATCATAATCTAGCTCCGCGCTAAAATGAAAGAAACTCAATGGCAACCAATAGTAAGTTAAGTGTTCTCAGTATCGGTTCTATAATCGCTCTTGTCGGATTGATCGGATTTGGCATTTACCAATATGGTCAAAAAGTGACCCCTGCACCGGTTGCTGACGCGGAGTTTGGTGAAAAAGTCCGGGGATACTTGATGGCTAATCCCTTTGTTCTTCGCGAAGTAATTGAAGAATTGCAAGCTCAAGAACAACTTGCTACGTCCCAACAACAAAATGCAACCCTTGCGTCCTTGTCCGATGACTTGAAAAACGATCCGGCAAGTTATGTTGCGGGTAACCCCGATGGCGATGTAACAATCGTTGAGTTTTTTGATTATCGGTGCGGATATTGTAAGAGAAATTTTCCTGATCTCATGAAAACAGTCGAAGACGACGGCAATATCCGCCTTGTATTGAAGGAATTTCCAATTTTAGGTGATGATTCCGTTTTGGCGTCGCAAGCGGCGATCGCATCAATGTCTCAAGGGAAGTATATGGAATTTCATACTGCTCTTATGGCGGTTCGTGGTGGATTAACAAAGGATCGAATTTTGAATATTGCTTCTGATGTCGGACTGGATATCCCTAAACTCGAAGAAGAAATGCAAGGAAGTGCTGTTCAAGAGATCATTAGGAAAAACTATTCCATCGCTCAGCAACTAGGCGTCAATGGTACACCGGCCTTTGTTATCGAGGATACTCTCTATCCCGGGGCGGCAACATCAGAGCAAATGGAGAAATTAATAGTGGCCGCGCGCGAAAGAAAGAAAACGGCAGCCACTAACTAATTTCTCTAGAGATTTTCAGATGACCCCTCGCCGTATTTGATCCATTTCGATCGATTCAAAGAGGGCCTGGAAATTACCTTCTCCAAAGCCTTCATTACCCTTGCGCTGAATAATTTCGAAGAATATTGGCCCAATCACATTTTGCGTGAAGATTTGCAATAATAATCCTTGATCTTCGGTTGGAGCGCCGTCTACGAGTATCTGCAACGCCTTCAGTTGATCTACGTCCTCGTCATGGCCTTTAACACGATCATTAAGTTGCTCGTAATATGTATCTGGCGTGCTTTGAAAAACGGATCCTGTTTTCAACATTGACTGGACCGTTTGATAAATATCACCGGTGCCTAGAGCAATATGTTGTATACCCTCACCCCGATACGCATTTAGATATTCCTGAATTTGTGATTTGTCATCGGAACTTTCATTAATTGGAATACGGATTTTACCGCAAGGACTGGTCATTGCCTTGCTTTTTAGTCCCGTCAGTTTGCCTTCAATATCGAAATACCGAATTTCTTTAAAGTTGAATAATCGCTCATAAAATTCTGACCATTCATCCATTCTACCGCGATGAACATTATGGGTAAGATGATCGATGTAAGTAAGACCTGTACCAGCGGGATGGCGTTCCTCGCCTTCAATAGGGACAAAATCCACATCATAGATAGATCCTTTTTCACCGTACCGGTCGACCAAGTAAATCAGAGAGTCTCCAATTCCTTTTATGGCTGGAATATTGAGTTCCATGGGTCCTGCATTTGAGGGCACAACCCATGCACCAAGCTCTTCCGCTTTCAGTATTGCTTTAGAGGAATCTTTTACTCTAAATGCCATTGCACAGGCACATGGGCCATGAATTCTCGCGAAAGATTGAGCAAAACTATCAGGTTCCGCATTTACGATAAAATTCACATCACCTTGTCTATAGAGTATGACATTTTTGGAGCGATGTTTTGATACCGGGCGAAACCCCATTGATACAAATAATTCGCCCAAAGCTTTTGGATCGGGTGCAGCATACTCCACAAATTCGAAACCGTCCGTCTCCATTGGATTTTCCCATAAATCAGTCATAATATCCTCTTGAATCTATAAATTAGTTTCAATTGAAACTACATTGCCCTAAGATGACTTTCTACAACCACAAAGTCAAGATCAAAAACGGAACCACAATGCTTAATTTGCCGCGTTTTCTGCCCTATCGATTGACGAAATTATCTGGTTTTATTAGCCGAGACCTGGGTGGCATTTATTCTGAAAGGTTTAATTTAACTATCACGGAATGGCGTATTATTGCACTTTTAGGATCCGAAGATGGTTTGACGGCGCAAGTCATAGGAACCCGAGCTTCACTTGATAAAGTGCGAATAAGCCGCGCTGTAGATAGGCTGGTAAAAGCCGGCCGTGTAAAAAAACAAACGCATAAGACTGATCGACGATCTTCATTACTACATCTGACAAAATCAGGGCGCGCAATATTAGAAGAGATTGTTCCCTTGGCCCAGGACTATGAAAAAAGACTTCTTAAAGAATTTAGTCCTGAAGAAATAGAGATTCTGGATGGTTTTCTAAATAGGCTCGATTCTAAAGCCGAAAGCCTTCAGAAGGATAATCACCGCTAATTGACACTAATTCGTCCAAACCCTGGTAATTTTAAGTCGTGATCATCAAAATCATACCCTAATGTAAGGCCTAACAGGTGTAACTCGGCCCCTTCTACAGGGCTGAATGTAAAACCTCCGTATCCGAACAAGGATACCTGAAGCCCCTGCCCGCTTACAGCTGTACTGGTAAACGGTTCGCCGACAATATAATCTTTGCCAATTGCTGTCGGCGGTAAATCAAGCGCCAACTCAGGGATATTCCGGCCTATGTGGGCGACGAAACTGTTGGAATTCGGTCCCGGCCACAAAACATAGTCACTCTTATGTGGATAAGCATCAACAAGAGCTTTAATTTTTACGATTATGTTTTCTGCTGCGGGCCCTCTAACGTCACTTAGTACTTCTGGGGGATTGCCGTGCCAGAAATTGTCTGGCGCACCTGTTCGGTAGGATAGCGCTTGTCCGCCGTTGTAAGCACGCCAGCCAATTACTTCGTATCTTTCATAGGCCGCCGCATCGCGTCTTTTTATGGAAATCCAAGTATGAACAGCAAAGTTTCCGCGCCAACCCCACGTTCGAGCACCAAAAATTTGGACAATGGCTTCAGGGTGATTGTCGGGCGATGGAGATAAATCGGCACTATCCCGCCTCGCCTCCCACCAAGTGTTTTTGGGATTACCTATGTTTTCTGCAAATGCAAGCATTTGCGGAAAAGCAAATAACAGAAGTAAAATTAACACTGCAAATAGACTATTTCGGAACAATCTGATCACATACCTTTCCAATGGCACAGGTGTTCAATAATACGCGGTTTCAGCGGAATTTCATATCACTCTTGCGCGAGTGCAAGCCCGTTGAGTCCAAATTGTCGTGTTGCATAATGCTGATACTAGAGCAAAATTACGCTTCCTTTGTGTTTTATTGCCGTAAGTCTTTCGTCAAAATATCTGTAACACTGCTTTTATATCTCGATAAAGTTCATTATAAGAAAGTCTGTCGAGAAATATGTATGTCAATCAGGATCAAATATGACGGCGTCAGTATTAGTGATTAATGGTCCAAATTTGAATCTCTTAGGAACAAGAGAGCCGGAAGTCTATGGTTCTGTCACATTGAAGGATATTGAGAATACCGTTAGAACCCACGGTGATAGCCTTTCCCTTGGAACAGAATTTTTTCAGAGTAATGTCGAGGGTGAACTAGTCGCTGCAATCCAGACGGCCACAGGTAATCATGATGGAATTATTTTGAACGCTGCCGCGTACACACATACTTCAATTGCTCTTATGGACGCTATAAAGGCTACAGGAATACCGACTATTGAAGTTCATTTATCGAATGTGTTTGCGCGAGAAGACTTTCGTCATCACAGCTACATTTCACCAGTTGCCGCAGGTGTCATCTGCGGTTTTGGCGCGAAAGGTTATATTTTAGCTTTAGACGCGCTTGCCGACATTTTTGACGTGTAAACAAGAGAAACAAGAACATTATGAGTAAACTAGACATCGATAAAAAAGCAATCCGTGAGCTTGCCGAGATCATGAACGAAACAGGCCTTGGTGAAATTGAAATAGAAACAGACGATCATCGTCTTCGCGTTTCAATGTCGACATCTGTCGCTGCGCCAGCTCCACTCGTTCATGCCGCCGTTACCGCCGCTGCCACGATGGCCGCGGTTGCTGAACCGGCTGCCCCTGCAGATGTCAGCAACCATCCAGGAGCAGTTAAATCGCCCATGGTAGGTACTGCGTATATGTCTCCTGAGCCCACTGCTCCTGCATTCATTCAAGTTGGTGATACTATTTCCGAAGGGCAAACTTTGCTTATTGTTGAAGCGATGAAGACCATGAACCCTATCGCCGCACCGAAAGGTGGAAAAGTATTGGAAATTCTCGTTTCAGATAAAGAACCCGTAGAATTCGGCCAACCCCTAGTAATTGTTGAATAGGCGACTGTAAATTTAATGTTCGAAAAAATCCTGATTGCTAATCGTGGTGAAATCGCCTTGAGAGTACATCGCGCTTGCCGTGAAATGGGTATAAAAACGGTTGCTGTACATTCAACCGCAGATGCAGATGCCATGGATGTCCGGTTGGCCGATGAAAGTGTCTGCATCGGACCGCCAAGTTCTGCAGAAAGCTATCTCAATATTCCGTCGATCATCGCTGCGGCAGAAGTGACCAATTCAGATGCGATACATCCCGGTTACGGATTCCTTTCGGAAAATGCGAACTTTGTTGATATCGTTACGGCCCATGGCATCAAGTTTATTGGCCCAACAGCGGACCATATCCGGTTAATGGGCGATAAGATTGCCGCTAAAGAAACCATGATAAAACTTGGTGTGCCGTGCGTACCCGGCTCGGAAGGTGAAATAACCAACATAGCTGATGCGGAACGCGTCGCTGCCGATATCGGATATCCGGTGATCATTAAGGCATCTGCGGGTGGTGGTGGACGCGGTATGAAAGTAGCGACAGGCCCAGATACTATTTCCGAAGCTTTCTCTTCAGCCCGATCCGAAGCGAACCTCGCTTTTGGTAATGATGCAGTTTATATCGAGAAATATTTGAGCGGCCCCCGCCATATCGAGATCCAGATTTTGGCCGATGGCAAAGGTAAAGTTGTGCATTTGGGAGAGCGCGACTGTTCTCTTCAACGGCGACATCAAAAAGCTCTCGAAGAATCCCCTTCTCCAGCACTCAGTGACACGGCTCGCGCCAGGATTGGTAAGACTGTTTCAAAAGCGATTGGCGATATGAAATACGAAGGTGTAGGAACCATTGAATTTCTTTATGAAAATGATGAATTTTACTTCATTGAAATGAATACACGATTGCAAGTGGAGCATCCGGTAACCGAAATGGTTACGGGTATTGATCTCGTCCAGGCACAAATTAATGTTGCTGCGGGGGTACCAATGACGCTTACGCAAAAAGATATTACGTTTTCGGGTCATGCGATTGAATGCCGGATAACAGCAGAAGATCCTGTTACCTTCGCGGCGAGCCCCGGCCCCGTAAATGAATTTCATGTTCCCGGGGGTTTAGGTGTACGCGTAGATTCCGGCTTATATGCGGGATATATGGTGCCGCCTTATTATGACAGTTTGATCGCCAAACTGATTGTCCATGCAAATAGCCGGGAAGAATGTTTGTTGCGCTTGAATAGAGCTCTCGAAGAATTTGTTGTGAGTGGTATCAAAACGACATTGCCACTACATCAAGAGCTTTTGCAAAACGAGGAATTTCAGAAGGGTGAATATAACATCCATTGGCTGGAAAAATTCATAGAGAACCGGTAGACTTCTAAACTACCATGATGCCTCTCACCGCCGATATTATACTCAATGCCTATGCGAATGGCATTTTTCCGATGTCTGACGCCCGGGATGATCCAGAACTATTCTGGGTAGATCCCGAACGACGTGGCATTTTTCCGCTTGAAGCTTTCCACGTTCCTAAGAGTCTCGCCAAAACCATACGACGGGCGCCTTTTAAAATAACTGTTGATCAGGATTTTGGTCAGGTCATGCGCGAATGCGCAGCTGCGACAACTGACAGAGACAGCACCTGGATCAACCAAACAATTTTGGATTTATACGCAGAGCTGCATGGCAGAGGGTTTGCGCATTCTATTGAGTGCTGGCATGACGGAAAATTAGCCGGCGGTTTATATGGTATTTCACTCGCCGGTGTCTTCTGTGGCGAAAGCATGTTCACACGGGTTACCGATGCAAGCAAAATTGCACTCACCTACCTCGTTGCGCGGCTAAAACATGGTGGGTTTACACTCTTGGATGCCCAGTTTATGACAGATCATCTTGCTAAATTCGGTGCGATTGAGATTGATAGAGAAGATTATCACAGGCGTTTGGACAAAGCTTTGAAAGTAAAATCGAATTTTTACTCTTTGTCTTTGGATGCATCGGGATCCGATATTCTGCAATCAATCACCCAGACATCATAAACTGGGTGCTCTAGAGCATTGATTGCCGGGCTTGATGCGAACATCCAGCCACTAAATAATCGAACTGGCTCGACGCCTTCGTTTATTTCTGTAATTACGAGAAACGTCGATGTTTCCGGTGGATCTTCGGGAGGTCGCTTCAAGCATTTACGTGGATGGATAGACAGGCTGCCAAAGGCCACCATTTCGTCTATCGGGACATATAAATCCAGAGTGCGGGCCGTAATTTTGTCGAGGGCGCGGAGAACGACAATATCTCCTTCAATTGACCCCTCTCCCTGCGCGGTAGCCGTCACAAAAGAGGCCGCTAGAAATAGTACAAGCACGGACAGTGTTTTAACAACCGACGTCTTGCTCATACTCAAAATACCAGAAATCATTGATTACTTTTTATTACTACTGAAAATCGCTTGCCCAATAAGATCCTGAAGATTTACAGCTCCTTGTGTGTAGGAGATTGTTCCGCCGTCTTTCAGCATATCATCTGATCCGCCAGGCTGTAACGCAAGGTAGTTGCTACCCAGCAGGCCATCTGATGTAATTTTTGCAGAACTGTCTTCCGGCAACTGGATGTCGTCATTCAGGTTAATATTGATCACCGCACGGTAAGTTTTCAGATCTAGCATCTGAGATGTAATCGCGCCAACTTTTATTCCGCTCATCCTCACGTCACTACCGACATTCAGACCATCTACATTATCAAAGGCAGCGGTCACGTTAATGCCACTACTTCGCGGTCCAACATCAGCGGTGCGATAAGCAAATACCAGAAATATTGTAGCAAATGCCAGAACCACGGCCCCTATTACAGTTTCTACAATATTACTGCTCATACTTTATCTCCTGCCACATTCCATAAATCCATGATGGATTATTCATCTAATTTCGGTTTCCAAGCTTCGTAATCGCCGGACCCTTTTTGTCGATGACCAACCTGATTTATTGCGCCACCGGGACGATAGGCGAATTCCGTTCCTGTCAAATTTGGCAAATGATCTTCTTGCCAATTATTCTGCTCCAATTCCTGTTGATCGGGCAAATTATCAGTCGTGTAATGCAGCCATATATGCCACGCTGGCGGTACCTTGGATGCTTCCGGCTTTCCTTTGTAGACAACCCACCGACGTGTGCGGCCAACAGGTCCCGTAGCTTTACCCTTTTCTTTATAGTAGCGGTTGCCAAACATGTCTTCTCCGACTTGCTCGCCACTCCACCACGTAAACAACCGTGTTCCAATCGTTGCCATGTGTCACTCTCTAGCCAACTCAACATAATCAATTGCCCGGAATATGGCATTCTGCACCCGTTTCGTCCAGTGTAACTTTCATTCGCGCCAACATAACAGGCCGCAATCAAGCTCGCGGTTATGTGGATTTGATTCTGTTCATAGAACTCGAAGAATGGATCCCTGTTGTTTTTGTGCAACCCTTCACCACAATAATCGAAAAGACACAACATGGAATTGCCATAAAACTGCCACATATCGATTAGTCAAGACAATTTGCTACAATATATTGTGCCTGATCTCTTGACTTCAATTTTCTGTCGCGGCACGATCCTAGCGCTTAGAGGGGGATCAGCTACTATATGTAGTGTTTGACAATCATCCGGAATGGTAAATTAACCATAATTTCGGCCATTGATTTTCTTTATCCCGAAGCCAGTAAAAGTGATTAACATGCGATTGGAAGGTAGTTAGAAATGCGTATTGAGCGGCGATTTACAGATGAAAAGTCTTCACCTTACGCCAGTATAGAATTTAGGCAGACGACAAGTGAAATACGAAATCCCGATGGATCAATTGTATTTAGGCTTGAAAACATCGACGTTCCTGCCAGTTGGTCACAAGTTGCCTGCGATATTATTGCTCAAAAGTATTTTCGAAAAGCCGGTGTCCCTGCAAAACTAAAGCCTGTTTCTGAATCTGATGTCCCTGAATGGTTATGGCGACAAACTGCGGATACAGAAGCCTTAGAGGCTCTTGACGACGATGATCGGATCGTTGGCGAGAAATCTGCCACCCAAGTTTTTGATCGCTTAGCAGGCACTTGGACCTATTGGGGATGGAAAGGTGGTTACTTCGACACTGAAAACGATGCTCAGGCCTATTTTGATGAAATGCGGTTTATGCTTGCGAGCCAAATGGGCGCACCGAATTCACCGCAATGGTTTAATACAGGCTTGCATTGGGCTTATGGTATTGAAGGGCCCGCTCAAGGGCATTCGTACGTCGATTTCCAAACGGGAAAGCTAAAAAAGTCTGTCAATTCCTACGAGCATCCGCAACCTCATGCCTGTTTCATTCAATCCGTCAGTGATGATTTGGTGAATGAGGGCGGCATAATGGACCTTTGGGTGCGAGAAGCGCGCCTATTTAAATACGGTTCGGGTACGGGAACAAATTTTTCTAATCTGCGAAGTGCAGGAGAAAGCCTGTCTGGTGGCGGGAAATCATCAGGTTTGATGAGTTTCCTGAAAATCGGCGATAGAGCAGCGGGTGCCATTAAATCAGGCGGGACAACGCGTCGCGCTGCAAAAATGGTCACTCTGGATGTCGATCATCCGGATATCGAAGAATATATCGGCTGGAAAGCGATTGAAGAGCAAAAAGTGGCGGCATTAGTGGCCGGATCGAAACTTTGCAATCTTCACCTTAACAACGTAATCAAAGCTTGTGGTGAACTTGATGGAGACGAAGCATTTAATCCTTCAGAAAATCCTGCATTACGTAAAGCCATAATTGGTGCCCGAAAAGCAATGGTTCCGGAAAATTATGTTCAACGTGTAATTCAGTTCGCGCGGCAAGGCTATACTGAGATTGATTTTCCAACGTATGACACAGATTGGGACTCAGATGCCTATTTAAGCGTTTCTGGACAAAACTCGAATAATTCAGTTCGTATTACCAATGAATTTGTTCAGGCTGTGCTGAAAGATGGTGACTGGAACCTGATCCGACGCACGGATGGAAAGGTTGCAAAATCGATCAAGGCTCGTGATCTATGGGAAATGATTGGCGAAAGTGCCTGGCAGTCTGCCGACCCAGGATTGCAATATGACACGACAATCAATGACTGGCACACCTGCCCGCAAGACGGTCGGATAAATGCGTCGAACCCCTGTTCAGAATATATGTTTCTTGATGATACTGCATGTAATTTGGCATCACTTAATCTGATGACCTTTCGTCATAAAGACAAAAGCTTTGATGTTGAAGCTTTTGAGCACGCCGTGCGCGTTTGGACTATCACGCTAGAAATTTCTGTCCTGATGGCGCAGTTTCCTTCGGATGAAATTGCCAAATTAAGCTACAAATTCAGAACACTTGGTCTCGGGTTTGCCAATATTGGCGGTCTGTTAATGGCTCAGGGCTTATCATATGATTCTGATGAAGGCCGCGCTCTTTGTGGAGCAATTTCAGCGGTGATGACCGGAGTTTCCTATAAGACAAGTGCCGAAATGGCTTCAGAATTGGGTGCGTTTCCCGGATATAAGAAGAATTCAAAGGATATGCTTCGGGTTATTCGTAATCACAGGAATGCCTGTTACAGCATGACTGAAGGATATGAATCTCTTTCTGTAACCCCCGTCCCTCTTGATACTGAAAATTGTCCGGAAGCCGACTTAATCTTATCCGCCCGCCAAGCTTGGGATCAAGCATTGGAATTAGGCCAAACCCATGGTTTTCGTAATGCGCAGACTACCGTCGTGGCACCAACAGGAACCATTGGTCTCGTGATGGATTGTGACACAACTGGAATTGAGCCAGATTTTGCAATTGTGAAATTCAAGAAACTGGCTGGAGGCGGTTATTTTAAGATCATTAACCGCACGGTTCCGGAAGCCTTGGCACATTTGGGCTACAATAGATTAGAAGCGAAGGCCATTGTCGATTACGCCGTGGGTCATGGTACGTTGGAGGCTTCTCCCGGAGTTAATCACGATGCATTGCGGGATAAAGGGTTCACAGATGAAATCTTGATGCGCATAGAAGCGGATCTCGCTACCAGCTTCGATATCAAATTCGCCTTTAACAAATTTTCGATTGGCGAAGATTTCTGCCGACACACCTTGGGGCTCAAGGAAGATGATCTAAACGACTATAATTTCAATATGCTGGCAGCCCTTGGATTTAGTAAAGTCGAGATAGAAGCCGCGAATAATTATTGCTGTGGTGCCATGACATTGGAAGGTGCTCCTAAACTAAAAGACGAGCATTTACCTGTATTTGATTGTGCCAATCCGTGCGGACGAATAGGCAAACGATTACTTTCGGTTAATAGCCATATTAAAATGATGGCGGCCTCCCAACCATTCATCTCTGGTGCCATTTCAAAAACTATCAACATGGCTAATAGTTCGACGGTTGAAGATTGCAAAGAGGCTTACTTGCTGTCTTGGAAGCTTGGACTTAAAGCAAACGCGCTATATCGGGATGGTTCTAAATTAAGCCAGCCTTTGAGTGCATTGTCTTTCGATGAAGATGATTTGGAAGATTTAAACGATGAGGTGAGATCAGCGCCGGTTACAGCGACTAACGTCATCGCGGAGCGGATTGTTGAACGCTTGGTATCGGACCGTAAAAAGCTCCCAACCCGCCGAAAAGGATACACACAAAAAGCTGTTGTCGGCGGCCACAAAGTATATCTGCGGACCGGTGAATATGATGACGGTGGTTTAGGTGAAATCTTTATCGATATGCATAAGGAAGGCGCAGCTTTTCGGAGTTTGATGAATAATTTTGCGATCGCCATATCAATTGGCTTGCAGTATGGCGTTCCACTTGAAGAATTTGTAGAAGCCTACACCTTTACGAGATTTGAACCCTCTGGAATTGTGGAAGGAAACGACGCCATTAAGATGTCAACGTCCATCCTTGATTACTTGTTCCGTGAATTGGCAATCTCTTACCTGGGCCGCAATGACTTGGCTCATGTATCAGTTGATGATTTATACACGGACAGCCTTGGAACTGGTGACGCCCAGGCAAAAATTACGGACGATGAAATTTCGCAGACTCAAATGCCTTTGGACAATGTCATCAACTTGGCGTCTACCGGATATGTTCGATCCAATAATTTCGAAGTATTGCAAGGTGGCTTGTCAACAATGTCCATGAACATGGCACAAGCACAAGCGGCAGGAGGATCATCTGTTTCGACACCCCCAGCAGCAGCCACCCAAGCATCGCGGTCAAGTAGCGGTGCCAGTAAAATTGATCAAGTCATGGAAGCCAGAATGAAGGGATATGAGGGGGATAGTTGCGGCGAATGTGGCAACTTCACTTTGGTTAGAAATGGGACCTGTATGAAATGCGATACTTGTGGGTCAACAAGCGGATGTTCGTAACATGTAAGTGACGTCAATTTTGTTTTTTAAGTTGTTGAAATAGTAGTATTTTGTAGCGTACCCAGTAGTGTAAAAGAGTAGCGTAACTAGTAGCGTAAATTTACGTATGAGTAACAAGTGGAATTAACGAATGACCTGCAAATCATTTGTAAATTTCAAACCTGTTTATTGTACTCCCTTAGAAAAGAGCATGTGTCCGGAAACATGCTCTTTTTTTTGCGTCACGACCAAGAAGTCGCAAAGCCTTTTCTCTTGATATTCATCGAGATACCTCGGGATTTTCGTTTGGTTTCGATATCTTTTTGCGGTTTACCAAAATACCAACCTTGCCCATAATTGACCCCAAGAACTTTCAAGATATGCAGTTGCTCCTTGGTTTCTACCATTTCGGCAATTGTTCCAATATCCAGTTCCTGGCAAAGACGTGACATGGATTTTAGAATTGCTGCATCTTTCTTATTCGTCTGCACTTCCTTTATATAGGTGCCATCGATCTTTATGTAATCAACGGTCAAAGCACGAATATATTGAAAAGAAGACGATCCGGCCCCCATATCATCGAGGCTAATCTCCATCCCGTTGGACCGAATAGTCTGAAGTACCCGTTCCGCACGATCCAGGTCGCCGACCCTGGCGGTTTCGGTAATTTCTAGACTAATATTCTCACGTATTTCTGTATCGTCTTCGTAAAGCGCAAGCAGACTATCGACAAAACTATCTGATTCCAAAGACAATCCAGAAATATTAATCGCTAGTTTCGGAAGAATATCTCCACGCTTTTGATACTCTGTTAGCTTGTCTTTTGCCTTCTTGGCAACCGCGAGATCAAGGTCGTGAATGATGCCTGTTTCTTCCGCAAAAACGACCGTTTCGTAGGGCGACTCACCGTCTTTAAACCGAGAAAGAGCTTCATAATGATGAACTTCTCCGTCACCAATTTGAACTATCGGCTGATAGACCAGATTGAATTTGTAATTTTGAAACACAGACTTGAGAGCTAGCATCCGGTTCATCGTCGTTTCTAATCGATTTTCCATACCATCCGATAGAGATTTTATGTCGAAAGTTTCTGTCTCACTGCTGACAAATCGATTAATGACGTACATCAGTGCCTGCGTCGCATTATTGGCAGACATCTCATTTTTTTCTAGTTCAAGTGAATTATGGCTGATGTCTAGTTCGCTTTTTGGGTCAGATTTTTTCGATAATTCTGAAATTTTTTCTTCAAGTAATTTTCCATCAATTGACGGACTGTGCACGACGCCGTATTTGTCAGAATCCAATCGACCAGCGGAATCACCGCCTATGGAGTATCTCCGAAGAATCGTTCCGACCTGCTCCAAAAACTCTTCCATTTCGGATTCGTCGATCCGGTCTTCCATGCTGGCAAGTCCATTTAAATGCAGCAAAGTAAGTTCGACTTTTTGACCGGTTTCAGCCGTTAGTTTCATTTGTTCGTCAGCAAGCTTGAGAAAATCATTTCGATCTAATAGGCCAGTATCGCCATCACGGTGCTCCATAATTGATCTGACAGCCGTTGAACCAGATACGTTTAGGGCAAGAAAGATATGACCATGCGTGCGAGGTAATTTGCAAGCACCTACAACAACTGAAACGCCAGTCTTGTCCATCTGCGCGGCGACAGGGGTTATCCGGTCTCCTTCTTTCATGGATTCCAAGACATATTCGACGACACGGCGATCTTTTGATGCAACGAGATTAATAAATTTTTCTTGTTTTAGATCACTTGTATCCAAACCTACGAGCCCTTTGGCCGCGCCGGAAATATAGCAAATCTTACCATGAGCATCTAATTCGATCAACAAGTCAGCTGCTGCGAAAGAAAATGCTACAAAGCGCTCCTTTTCTGTTCGAAGATTCTCAAGTTTTGTTTCTTGTGTCAAAGTTACACCTCTGCTGATGAAGCAAGAGAATACATTTGCAATTATTAACAAATTCAAAAAAAAGCATAAAAATCTTGTAAAAACGTACTAAAAAAGCCCATATTTCTACGGGCTTTTATAACTTTCAATATGTATCAGGCCTATTAGTCTTTCTTTGGCTCCGGTAAAACTGTTCGCATGTGCAACTCCCGCAAGTTCTTTAATGGTACTTCCGCCGGCGCCTGCATCATCAAATCTTGAGCCTGTTGGTTCATAGGGAACAGGATCACTTCCCGAATATTTGGCTCGTCAGCGAGAAGCATAACAATCCGGTCAACGCCAGGAGCTATCCCACCATGAGGCGGGGCGCCATAACGAAAGGCATTCAGCATACCGCCGAAACGGTCTTCCACTACTTGCGGCTCGTAACCGGCAATTTCGAAGGCTTTCATCATAATATCCGGACGATGATTTCTGATGGCACCCGAAGACAATTCTATACCATTGCAAACGATGTCGTATTGATACCCTTTGATGTCTAGCGGGTCCATGGTCTCTAGAGCCTCGAGGCCTCCTTGCGGCATGGAGAATGGGTTATGACTGAAATCGATTTTCTTTTCATTCTCGTCATATTCAAACATTGGAAAATCGATAACCCAACAAAACCGAAAAACATTCTTCTCACATATATCGAGATCGTTTCCTATCTTTACACGAGCCTTGCCCGCCAAATCGGCGGCACCCGCTTCTTTATCGCAGGCAAAAAATACAGCGTCTCCGTCTGCGACACCTGTCATTTCCTGAATTTTAGCAATCCGTTCCTCGTCCAAATTTTTCGCGATTGGGCCTTTTGCTTCTCCATCTCTAAAGATGATATATCCAAGGCCGCCGGCTCCTTCTTTACGCGCCCAGTCGTTCATTTTATCGAAGAAGCTCCGTGGCCGGTCACCGGCACCGGGAGCAGGTATCGCGCGTACAACCGATCCTGACTCAATAGATCGGGCAAACAATCCGAAGCCAGAACCCGTAAATGGTTCTGTCACATCAACCAATAAAATTGGGTTTCTCAAATCTGGTTTGTCTGTACCGTATTTAAGCATCGCATCTTCAAAAGGGATGCGCTCAAACGGTGCCACGACTTTTCGGTCGCCGGCAAAATCCTTAAATACATTTGTCAATACCGGCTCAACAGCTTGGAATACGTCTTCCTGGGTAACAAAGGCCATTTCAATGTCGAGCTGATAGAATTCACCTGGGCTACGATCTGCACGGGCATCTTCATCCCGGAAACACGGTGCAATCTGGAAATATCGATCAAAACCAGACATCATGATAAGCTGTTTGAATTGCTGCGGTGCCTGTGGAAGAGCATAAAACTGACCTGGATGAATCCGGCTAGGCACCAAAAAATCTCGTGCCCCTTCCGGGGAAGAGGCTGTCAAAATTGGCGTTTGAAACTCCATAAATCCTTGCGCACGCATTTGATCCCGCAAAGCGCCGATAATTTGCGACCGTAATATAATGTTGTTGTGAAGACGTTCCCTACGTAAATCCAAATAGCGATGACGCAACCGAATGTCTTCAGGATATTCTTGCTCACCAAAAACTGGCATTGGCAATTCATCTGCCGCTGATTGAAGTTCGAAACTTTCGATATCAACTTCAATTTGACCGGTAGGAAGGTTTGTATTGATAGTCTCATCACTCCGGGCAACCACCTTCCCCGTAACCGTAATGACGCTTTCGGAGCGAACACTTTCAACCTGATCAAAATTATCGACATCTGTTTCGATAACACATTGGGTAATGCCATAATGATCCCGCAGATCCACAAAAAGAAGGTTTCCGTGATCGCGCTTACGATGAACCCAGCCCGAAAGACGGACGGTTTCTCCAACATCGCTATCGCGCAACTGTGCGCAAGTATGGGTTCGGTAGCTGTGCATGAGTGCTCTCTTACTTTATTTACGGTCAGTCGTGACCTAGAAGGTTTTGAAGCGCCTGTATTACATGGTTTTTCAGCGCGCGCCAACCTTCCTTTCCTTGGAAAAATCGACTAGTCTGCAATTTGTTAAATGAATGTGTACTTGTAATCGAAATTTGGACAGTGAACGTGGCCATTTTTCCTCCAAAATGGCTTGATGAATAATGCAAATAATCACGAATACATCGGATCTCGCTGCTCTTGTGTTGCGGCTTAAAAAGCATCCTCACGTAACCATCGATACTGAATTTTTAAGAGAAAGCACATTTTGGCCCATCCTGTGCCTTATCCAAATAGCAAGTGAGGATGAATCTGCTATCATTGATCCGATGGCAGATGGAATTGACCTAAAGCCGCTCTTCGAGTTAATGCAAAATGAAGATGTTTTAAAAATCTTCCATGCCGGTCGGCAAGATTTAGAGATTTTCTTTCATTTGAATGGCAAGGTTCCAACACCAATATTTGATACTCAAGTTGCCGCCATGGTTTGCGGTTTTGGTGAATCTGTTGGGTATGACACGCTGGTTTCAAAAATCGTCGGTAAATCAATCGATAAATCATCTCGCTTTACGGATTGGTCTCGACGCCCTCTTTCCGAAAAACAACTTACTTACGCAGAAGCCGATGTCACCCATCTGCGCGATGTTTATAAATTCCTTGCCGCCAAGCTAGCAGAAACTAGTCGTACGGAATGGGTAAAATCAGAAATGGAAATACTGAAATCTGCAGAAACCTATTTTACCCCGCCGGAAAACGCCTGGAAGCGTATAAAGTCTCGCAATACCCATCCGAAATTTCTAGGAATTTTGCAGGCTATCGCTGGATGGCGGGAAGAACAGGCCCATAAACAGAATATTCCTCGCAGTCGTGTCTTGAAAGATGAATCTCTTCTTGAAATAGCGTCCAACCCTCCTTCTTCACCGGAAAAGCTTTCACATGTGCGTGGAATTGGGCAACGGTTTTCCAACGGTAATATGGGAAATGGTTTACTTGAAGCGGTAAAGAAGGGAGTCAATTTACCCGCAGATCAGTGCCCAATTGTAAAGAAAAAAGAGATGGCGCCTAAAGGAACGGGACCTCTCATGGATTTACTGCGGGTCGTTTTGAAACAGTGCTGCGAAGAGAATGACGTCGCACAGAAACTCATTTGCAATGCAGCAGATTTGGAAAAAATCGCCATTGACGACGACGCAGATGTTCCCGCACTTAAAGGTTGGAGACGAGAGATATTTGGTAATCTAGCGCTTCAACTTAAAATGGGTAAAATTGCCTTGGCATCGGAATCCGGAAAAATAAAAATTATTCGTTTGGAATAATACTGATTTTATATTCTTTTTCAAAGGCATGGGCTAAAGCCTTCAACCGACCGGACACATGAACGCCGAGCAAGTTAGATAAATCTTCGGGTACTTCTAAAATGATCTCCGTCGGCGCCACCCGAAGTTTTGTTCGGCTAAGTATTCCCATTGTTCCGCCACTTAATGTATGAGAAAGCCGCAAGGCTAAACCGAGTGTCAAAGCGTCTTTTGCCTCAGATTCACTCAGCAATGTTAAGCTATTATCTGGCGCGCTACCTGAAAAATTGCCTCTGTATCGCGCGTAGACAGCAAGAGCTACAATTGCCCGCCCTCTATGGCCAATTCCATTGAATGGCGCGCGAAATATCCTTCTGAAGGCTTGTGCCGCACGGTAATCAGGGCTTACCCACCATGCAATATCACTTAGCGTTGATGCCGCCAAAGCTAAATAATTTCCTTTTACGTCAGCATTTTCGACGAGGTCCTGGATCCACTCATAAATTTCTTCCCCATGTTCTGCGAACCGGCCTTCCCGGGCAGCCATATCACGGCAAGCCTCCATGAGAGGGTCGCGTTTTCGAACTGATTTTTTCAGTTCAGAAAAAAGCATCCCTTCCCGCAAGCCGTTACCTGAAAAAATAACATGTTTAGGGGTGATCTTTTCAAGGACGATTTGCATGATGATCGCGGAGGTTTTCAATGTACCGGCCCGGCTTTTCGCAATACCCGGTGTCGAGGCCAAGGTTTCATCGTCCATTGCAATGATTTCGTCCAACAAATCAATAATATCTGGCAGAGACAATCTATAATTGTGCACTATATTCAACGGATAGCCAGTTTTAGAAATATGATATTTGGCTAAGCTTCTCCAGCCACCACCCACGACATAAAAATTCCTTGTCGGAATAGGTTCCAACCAGTCAACACCGTCAATTTTTTTGGTAATTGCCTTTCTTAATCTCTTATCCGACATATACATGTTCGATAATCTCAACGCGCCAAGTGGTAATGTGGCAGTTTCGTTAATACGACCGCCAGATAAACCAACAAGTTCCAAACTACCACCGCCCAAATCGCCGACCACACCGTCCGCATGAGGTATTCCCGAAAGTACACCCAGTCCCGCATATCGAGCTTCTTGTTTTCCGCTCAGAACCTGAACGTTAAGATCACACTCCTGTTCGATCTCTGACACAAATTCTGATCCATTTATGGCTTCGCGCACAGCAGCTGTCGCTGCGACCATAACGCGTTCTATTCCCATCTGGTTTACCAAGGCCGAGTATCGGCGAAGAGCCGTAATAGCGTCTTTCATGGCTCCCTCACCCAGGAGTCCTGTGGTTCCAAGATCCTGTCCCAGGCCGCAAAGCACTTTTTCATTAAATTTTGGAAGAGGTACACGCTTAGGTCCATCAAAAACTACTAAACGAACAGAGTTTGAACCGATATCAATGACCGCAGTAGATCTATCCGACTGTTTTACAACAGGATCTAAGTCTCTGTCCCGATCTTCCATTTTTATCAACACCTATAACATAACAAAGGTAAAATTAACTTGGTGGAACAAGTTTGGGTACAGGATCCTTTACCCTCAATGCTTTGCCGCGTCCAGATAAAGACGGGTTAGTCATGAAATAATTATGGGCTGAAAAAGGTTTTTTTCCACCGTCGACCCGCCGATATATTCCGTTTTCCGCCAGACGCCAACATTGCGCCGTGTCTTTCAAACAAGCGACCATAATCTGGTCTAAGACTTGTTGATGTACTGTTGGATTAGTCACAGGTACCAATGTTTCCACACGTCGGTCAAAATTTCTCTGCATCCAGTCCGCCGATGAAATAAAAACCTTTGCATCCGGAGACGGCAGTTTTTTACCTGCTCCAAAACACACCATACGTGAATGTTCGAGAAACCTTCCGACAATGCTCGTTACATGGATATTTTCTGACAGCCCTTTTATTCCGGGTCTCAGGCAACAAATACCGCGAATAATCAATCTGATTTCAACACCGGCATTGCTCGCTTTATACAATGTATCAATAATTTTTGGATCAACCAGCGAATTTAATTTTGCCCAGACACCGGCAGGTTTACCTTGTTTCGCAAACTTAATTTCATCTTCAATCATGTCGATCAATGAATCGCGCAAACTGTAAGGAGATAGAATTAATTTTGTCAGTCCTTTTGGTTTTGCGTACCCCGTAATGTAGTTAAACATCAAAGAAACGTCTTTCGCCAGTTCAGGGTCCGCAGTAAAAAGCGAAAGATCCGAATACACCAATGCGTTTACAGGATGGTAGTTCCCTGTTCCAAAATGCATGTAAGTTTTTAGGAATTTCCCTTCCCGTCGTACAACCGCCGATACTTTTGAATGCGTTTTTAGGTCTAAGAATCCATAAATAACCTGAGCTCCTGCCCGTTCAAGGTCACGCGCCCATTTGATATTTGCCGCTTCGTCAAACCGTGCTTTCAATTCAATTAAAACTGTTACAGATTTTCCGGATTCAGCCGCTTCAACCAACGCACTCACAACCGGACTGTCAGATGAAGTTCGGTAGAGCGTATGTTTTATTGCAATTACATTTGGGTCTGCGGCAGCTTGCCGTATAAAATGTACCACGGCATCAAAACTCTCATAAGGGTGATGCACGACAAAATCTTTATTGCTTATCGCTGCAAAAATATCGCCGCCGGTTTCACGTACACGTTCAGGATAGCGCGGCGTATGTGGCGTGAAACACAAATCAGGCCGTTCATCGGTGATCAGTTTTGACGTATCTGACAATCCCAATAATCCATCGACAACGACAATTGCGCGTCGATCCAATTCCAGTTCTGCGACCAGGAAGTCAATAAAGGACTGGGGCATATCAGCGTCGACTTTAAGGCGAATGACGCTTCCCCGTCTTCGGCGTTTGAGAGCGGTCTCAAACAGGCGGACCAAATCCTCTGCCTCTTCTTCAACTTCAATATCGCTGTCTCTTACCAAACGAAAGAGACCCTGACCAGCGACAGTATATCCTGGGAAAAAGTGGCCTAGAAACAGAGTCACGATATTTTCCAGGCTTATATATCTTATCTCGTCTCCAGGTAATCGTGTAAATCTAGCCAGCGTTTGAGGTAACAAGAGTAGAGCCTTGAGTTTGCGTTCGTCATTTTTACGAACGAGTTCCAGAAACATTCCAAAGCCCAAATTCTGAATAAAGGGGAAAGGATGCGCCGGATCCAATGCCATCGGGGTTAGAATGGGATATATTTGTGTTTCGAAATGGCCTTTAAGCCAGTCTAAATCTTCTTTATTTAGCTCGTCATGGGTAACAACCGAGACGCCTTCAGCGCGAAGCTCTCCAAGTAGACTTTTCCACTGCACTTGTTGTTGATTGATAAGTAGTTTCGCTTGGTAATCTACTTTTTCCAATTGTTGGATTGGAGTAAGCCCGTCATCACTCAGTGTTTTAATATGTGCTTTGATTTGGCCCCAAAGACCCGCCACCCGGACCATATAAAATTCGTCAAGATTAGCCGCAGAAATGGACAAAAAACGCAATCTTTCAAGTAACGGGTGGGCCGTATTGGCGCCCTCCTGAAGAACACGATCATTGAAGGAAAGCCACGAAAGTTCACGATTGATGAACCGACCTTTACTTTCCATCAAATTTTCCTGCTCAGGAGTTTCCGATACGATGTCTGACGACGGAGCCATTACCATTTCCCACAATAAACCGATTGTCCCATACAATATCAATCAACATGTCACGATTTTATGACAATTAAGCTGTTTCCTTTCAAATAACTAATGAAGATAGCCCAAAAAGGTAAAAAATCATTCTACCTTCTTCCAAACCTGCGTTTTGCACAAAAACAAGACACAGCCTTCAACCTCAAGCACGCCTGACTTTGCAATTGTCAAAGTAGAGCTGTAAGTTTTTCCGTCTTCCGGATTGTAGATTGTCCCATCTTCCCATTCCGTCTTGGATTCTGGTGTAAAACCACTTAATAGTTCCAAGCCTAGAATTGGGCGGGTTTTTAGAGATTTTTCCGTATTATTAAGATCCTTTTTTGGCTTGCCTTCCGGATTATTTGGCTCCTTCAACCAAACAATTTTACCGCAAAACTTATCCCCGCAAGGTTCAATTTTAACATGGCTCTTGCCTTCAACAGTTGACCAAACGCCAGTAACATCAGCTGATGCCACCGATGCCAGAAGCGAAAGAGAAGCCACACCTGCTAAAAGTAATCCCTTATTAAGCAACATTTCGTTTTCTCCACAAAATTATTACACTTACAAAGTGCCCGGAAACGCCCCGCCATCCAATAATAGATTTTGACCGGTAATAAACCCGGCCTTGTCACTACATAAAAAAGCGCAGGCCGCCCCGAATTCTTCTGCTGTCCCAAATCGCCCGGCCGGATTTCCCGCTGCACGTTCTTTGCGCAATTGTTCGATAGGCTTTCCAGAAGATTTTGCCACAGTTTCAAAATTACTTTTTAGTCGATCAGTGTCAAATGGTCCGGGAAGGAGTGCATTAATCGTCACGTTATCAATTACCGTTTTTCTTGCTATACCTGCTACAAAACCTGTTAATCCGGCTCTAGCCCCATTCGACAATCCCAGAATATCAATGGGCGCTTTAACGGCGGCAGAGGTAATATTTATAATGCGTCCGAATTTACGCTCTCGCATGCCACCAACTGTTGCCTTTATCAGTTCAATCGGCGTGAGCATATTGGCGTTGAGTGCCTTCATCCAATCATCGGTTGACCAATCTTGAAAATCTCCGGGAGGTGGCCCCCCCGCATTATTCACTAAAATATCAGGATTTGGACAAGCATTAAGTACGTCGCTTCGACCTTCTGGGGTTGTTATATCACCCGTGAGCGCCTTTACCTCGACATCCCATTTGCCGCGAATAAAAGCGGCCGTTTCATTCAAGGTAGACTCGGTGCGCGCGGTAATAACAAGATTGACGCCCTCTTCCGCCAACGCTTCGGCACATCCACGGCCCAAGCCTTTGCTTGATGCACAAACAATAGCCCATTTACCAGATAATCCTAAATCCATTTCAATTTCCCTGTTCTTCCAATAAGACTTCCCGTATCAGGGGAATGCTAATTTTTCTTTTTTGTGCGAGCGCCCGCTTATCCAAAATTGAAACTACCCTCGCAATTTCGGCAAAAGAACGTTCAATCCTAACAAGTAAATACTGAACGACATCTGGTGTTACCGCAAGCTGTCGATCAGAAAAATGTTTGACGACCAATGCTGCAAACAATTGATCGTCCGGTTCACCAATCTTGGCAATTGGTATTGTTCCTATTCGAGATTTCAAATCCGGTAGAGTTAGATTCCATTGTTTAGGTGACTTGCCGGCAGTAATGAGCATACTATTTTTGTTTTCGACCAATAAATTAAACAGATGAAACAACTCTGTTTCTGGCATTCCCACATCCGCATCCTCGCACAACACAGGCGTAGACGCGATGTCTGTTAGTTCCTCTATCGTCAACCCGGCCAAATCTGACGCCTTGAAATATTTGGCCCCGGACATTGTTTGCCACACACCGGCGAGATGTGATTTACCGCATCCTTTAGGCCCATTCAATATTAGGTGCCCGCCTGGCCATGCGGGCCACTTATCTATCCATCCTACAGCTTCTTCGTTCGGCGTCGCGACAAGGAAATCGTCCCGACCATCTGCCGAACGAAATGTGAAATTCATAGGAATTTGTGAAGCTTCCATAAGGTGCGTTCTTTTGTCGAGTTTTGGCGGTTAAGACTACTTTTTTTCTTCTTCTGGAACAGGTGGCGGGGCACCGTATAGTGGACTTTCCAAATACTGCCGTATGGAGAAACGGCTAAGAACGCCAACGACCGCAGCCATCGGAACCGCGATCAAAACACCAACAAACCCAAAAAGGCTGCCGCCTGCAAGCAATCCAAACATCACCCATACAGGATGAAGACCAACGCGTTCACCTACCATATTTGGCGTAAGGACATATCCCTCTAATACCTGTCCGACGACGTAGATAACCCCAATGATACCTATCATGAAAAAATCCGGCCAGAATTGCACTAATGCGATCCCAATAGAGGCGACAGCCCCGATAATTGCACCGACAAACGGTATAAAGGAAATCATTCCTGTTATTATTCCAATTGTCAGTCCGAATTCCAAACCAGAAACCATTAACGCAATGCCGTAGTAAAGCGACAATATCAGGCAGACCGTTGCCTGCCCGCGCACAAAACCTGCAAGAACGTCGTCAATCTCTTTTGCTAGGCGCCTGACCTCATGGGCATTTTTAACAGGTAGCCAACTGTTTACTTTTTCCACAATGCGATCCCAGTCTCGCAACAGGTAAAATGCGACGACGGGTGTAATGACCAAAAGAGTTATGGCATTAACTAACGCCAAGCCGCCACCGATGATATTTTTAGATAGTGTCCCGAGACTTTTAACGGCCTCTGCTGCGTAAAGAGCAAGAGATTTCTTAATTTCCTCGTTCTGTTGCAGGTCATTTACATCAACGAACCGCTCAACAATCGGCATGAGGAATGCATGTAGCCGCGCGATATAGCCGGGCAATCTATTTAAGAAGCCTAATAACTGCTCAATCAACACAGGAACTAACAAGATCATCATCAATACAACGAGCAATACAAAAACGCCGATTATAATAGCCGTGGCTATAGATCTATTGACACCAAGGTCTTCTAGTTTATCGGCAACGGGATCAAGAAAATACGCGACCGCCATTCCCAGAATAAAAGGAAGAAGGATATTGCTTAAAAGTAAGAGAAAGAGAACAAATAGTGTAACAAAAATAGCCCAAAATTTCATATGTTGTTTTAACGACATCGCAGGCTTTCTCCAGGTTAGGTTGTCAGTATTTTCTATCTCTAACTATTCTGCCGCGACCATTGCAAAATATAATTATGCCCAGAGAGGACAGTTGTTATGGCGACTGCGTAAATACAAATGACAATTATAAAACTGTCACCAAGATTCAACCCGCGATCCCCTAGAATCAAAGCCGCCAAAATAATCTGACAGAACGTATTAAATTTACTGATTTTCGAGGGAGCTATTTCAAGGTTTAGCTCCATTAAAAAGGTCAGCAATATCCCGCCGACGATCAGGATATCACGACTAACCACCAAAATAACCAACCAACTTGGAAGAAATTCTTGAATTCCCAAAGTAACGTATATGGATACCAGTAATACCTTATCAGCCAATGGATCAAGATACGTGCCTAATGGTGTTACTAAATCAAACTGTTTTGCTATTAATCCGTCCAGAGCGTCAGTCACACCGGCGATCAAGAACACGATAAAAGCCGCCAGCATCTGTTCACGTAAGATAAGCCAGACGATTACAGGCACGAGCATCATGCGAAACAATGTAATGCTATTGGGGATATTCACAGTAAGCCCTGTTCTCGAAATTAAAATTAGACTTCAATCAGTTCTGAGCAGAATCAAGTGTCCAATAGCCGCTATTGTCGACCAATTGAAGGTCTTGTTGCGCCAGTGAAACCTTCAGTTGATCCATACTCCCGAGAAAAGTGATATGCCAGAAAGCTTTTGCTATTGATAGATCAACAGTTCGAATGCCGCTTACCGAAGACAAGTTTTTCACCTTCTCCTGGATACGAAGCCAATCTTCTAGTCCAGTGATCGTCGTTGTAACCGCAAGAGTATTCTCAACACTGAAATCAATAATGTTTTGCTGTTTCCAGTCTTCCTGTTGTTTCTGCAAAATATCAAGAATAGCGCTTTGCATCAAAAAATCTGGATCATCAATACCTTTATACGAATCAATTACAGTGGCTGAAAATTGTCCGCTACGTTGCCTTGAAATGTCCAGAACAAGGCCTCCATCCTGATCTTCACGGAGGGTAGCGCTGATAACCAACGTACCGACTGTGTCATAAGTACTTTCAATGATACCAATTGCGTCTTCATCGAGGGAAGCAGCTTGTCGCGCATCAATAGCCTGGATATCGGCAAAATCACCGGCCGGAACAGTAACAGGTTGCGATAGCGCCTGAGCGGCATCATCAAGATTAACTTCCGCAATTTCTGGTCTGATGCCATAGTCGATGACATCTACCCAGGCAGTACGCCATGGATTGGGTTCTTCCCAGAGAACTTTTCGTTCGCCATTGTTAAAAATAGGAAGAACTAACAAGGGTTTTGCGACTGCTTCGGAAAATGGTAGGTTTGCACTTCGCAAAATATCCCGAATCTCCTGACGTTTAAATTCAAACGTCAGATCCGCAAGATAACGTTGCGGCGCCGTGCGCTCGCCCGCAACCTGAAACCCGGCGACCAAAGGTGTGATATCCTCATCCTGTAGGATAGGAATGTCCATATGGTAGGATGCGGGAATGAGTTTTCGCAGCAGAGCGTTTAAAGCCCTTCGCTGTCCGATAGTAATAGCCTTTGTCTGCGCTAGAGGCGTACTTGCCGCTGTCGCGTCGACGGCAATCCCTCTTACGGTATATTGCTCATTCTCAGCCGCATAAACTGGAAATGTTGAAAGAACTGCAATAAACAGCACGCAAACTGCCTGATGCATAATATTACTTAGAAATCGTTTGGTATCCGTCATTGCAAACCACTGGAAAAAAAGTATGTTGAGCCAAGCATAAACTACTGGTTGGGTGTAGCATATCTTATGAAGAACGATAGCTCCAAAAAAAGTTACAGTTACAAAGAAGCAGGTGTTGATATTGATGCAGGGAACTCCCTCGTTGATACTATAAAACCCCTTGCCGCGGCCACAAGAAGATCTGGAGCTAATGCCGATCTAGGTGGATTTGGAGCAATTTTTGATCCGAAAGCAGCAGGATTTAAAGATCCCCTTCTTGTCTCGGCCACCGATGGTGTCGGCACAAAACTGAAAGTTGCGATTGATATGGATCGCCATGATACAGTCGGTATTGATCTAGTGGCGATGTGCGTCAACGATTTGGTTGTTCAAGGCGCTGAGCCCTTGTTTTTCCTTGATTACTTCGCAACCGGTGGGCTTGATGTCTCCGCGGCGAGCACCATCATTTCCGGAATTGCGGAAGGGTGCAAACAAGCTGGCTGTGCCCTGATTGGCGGTGAAACTGCCGAAATGCCGGGTATGTATGCCGCAGGTGATTATGACCTAGCCGGTTTCACGGTCGGTGCTGTAGAACGAGATCAACTTCTTCAGGCAAACCAGTTGAATGACGGTGATATTCTTTTGGGCCTAGCGTCCTCGGGTGTCCACTCAAACGGATTTTCGCTAATTCGAAAACTTGTCGTGGATTTTGATCTGAATTACTCGGACACTGCTCCTTTTGATTCGCAACAGTCCCTCGGCGATGCGCTTATTGCTCCGACGCGAATCTATGTGAAGAGTTGTCTCCAAGCGATCCGGGCAGGACATATAAAAGCGCTATCGCACATTACCGGCGGTGGCCTTTACGAGAATATACCTCGTATCCTGCCTAAATCCTTGGTCGCGGAGATTGATGCAACATCCTGGGCCCTACCGCCACTCTTCAGCTGGTTGGCCCAAATTGGAAACATTGCTCCGCGAGAGTTAGCAACAACGTTCAATTGCGGCCTTGGAATGGTCGTGGCGGTTTCTCCTGAAAATGAGAAACAAGCCATTGAAATGCTGACAAATGCTGGAGAAACCGTTTTTTCCGTTGGCTATCTGCGCAAGCGCGTTGGTGATGAAGAGCAAGTAAACATGAATGAGTTGGAAACGACGTGGCAAAATTAAGGGTTGCGGTTCTCATTTCATCCCGTGGGAGCAATATGCAATCCTTGGTGAAAGCTTGTGCTGCTGAAAATTTTCCAGCTGAAATAGTCACCGTTATCTCTAATAATCTCGAAGCAGCCGGTCTTAAATTCGCGGCAGAGAACAGTATTTCTACGCGCGTAATTGATCACCGCGATTTCGAAGACCGCGAGACCTTTGAAGCCCAACTTACGGAATATCTTTCCGAACTGGATGTTGATCTCATTTGTCTCGCTGGCTTCATGCGTCTTTTAACGGCCGAATTTGTCAATCGCTGGCGGGACCGTATCCTGAATATTCACCCCTCCCTTCTCCCCGCTTTCAAAGGGCTCCATGTCCATGAGAGAGCCATTGAATCCGGAACCCGGTTTACCGGTTGCACTGTCCATTTTGTCCGTCCTGAAATGGATGACGGCCCCATCATCAGCCAGGCAGCCGTTCCAATTTTACAAGATGACACGGCAGATAGCTTAGCTGCCCGTATCCTGGAACAGGAACATCTAATTTACCCGCTTGCCCTTAAATTAGTGGCGGAAAAACGTGTTCGGATAAGCGGTGCCATTGCAATAATTACCGGCGCAGATCAGCCTACCCGGTCGCTGGTAAATCCAAAACTAGACATTTACGAGTAATTTTCAGTAATGTTGAACCCTGATTATGATTTCAAAACATATTTTTAAGACAGCATTATTACTAGTTGTCTTGCTAATAACGGCCTGCCAGAGAAGTGAGCAAAAAATGAACATTGGTGCCATTTATAATTTGACCGGTGACCAGCAAAATCTGGACATACCTTCTTCCCAAGGTGCTTTATTGGCTGTCGATGAATTAAACAGTATTGGCGGTATTTTAGGGAAAAATGTTAACCTTTTACTTGAAGATGGTGAAACCGATACGGTGGTCATCGCTAGGAAGACCGAGGCCCTGATTAGCAGTAATCCAGATATGCCGGTCATTATTGGTATGTCGGATACTGATGTCGTGCTTGCCGCCGCACATGTTGCTGCAAAACATAAGCGGACTTTCATAACATCCGGTGCAACCTCTCCGCTTTTGCCCGAACAGGTTCCAAACTACCTATTCCTTGCCTGTTATGGCGACAATGTTCAAGCCGCTGCCGCGGCGGAATGGGCCGTCAATACCTTGAAAGCGTCAAAAGTTGCTGTTTTGTATAAACAAGGCATGTCTTATACCGAATTGCTTAGAAAGTATTTTGTTACGCGATACATAGAACTTGGCGGCACGATTACCGTAGATAAAGGATATACGGTTGAAAGCTTCCCCGCGTTGCTTACAGATCTCGGTGATGCCGATTTAATCTATCTTTCCGCTTCTCCGAACGAGGTTATCTCTGAAGTTTCCCAAATAAGAGCGGCGGGCGTTACAGTCCCGATCCTGAGTGGTGATGGATTTGATATCGGCGAAGGCTGGCAAAAACTCCCGGACGAAGACAATAGCTATTTTACAACCCATGCCGATGTTGGCGCCGATAACAAATCTCCTGCGGTGATCGCTTTTCGCGCTGCTTTTATGAAAAAATTTCCGGGACATGAGCCAGATGCCTTTACGGCTTTAGGGTATGATACCGTCAAACTTGTCGCTGCGACCATCGAAAAGGCGGGCAGCACCGAGGCCCAAGCCGTGCGGGAAGCGCTTTCTACGATGCAAAAATTTCAAGGTATTACGGGAGAAATCAGCTTTACGGCGGGAAATCCTATTCCCGTAAAATCTGTCGCTTTGATGAGGGTCGACAGAGGCGCTGAGAAGCTTATTCAGGAAATTTTGCCAACAAGTGTCCCCTTACCTTAACATCAGGTGTATTTGCCTCTTGTCTTGACGGGTTCAAATTTGTTTAACTAAGCACAACCGTGTTAAGGAGAGTCACAATTACCCAGCAAGACAAGCGCAATATCGATACTTTTAAACTTGCGGTGCATAGAACAGAGCTGGCGAACCGGCGAACCCTCATGGCTTATGTGAAGACGGCCATTGCCCTGTGTGCGGCAAGTGTCGCCTTAATTCAATTGCTGGATGACAAGCTTTTGGGATTGTTGGGTTGGGTTCTGCTTCCCTTGTCCCTCACCGTCCTTTTGATCGGCCTTTATGACTACAACCGCGTCAAAAAATCCATCAACGAAGAAAAAAAAGACGGCGGACTGTAGCGGCCCTTATTTTTAGGTACAAAAAAAGCCGGGGAGATTAATCCGCCCGGCTTTTTTGTTTCTGGCTAACTAATTAGCGAGAATAGAATTCGACGATCAGGTTTGGTTCCATCAAAACTGGGTAAGGAACATCTGACAAATTAGGGATGGCATTAAACGTTCCCTTCATTTTCTTGTGGTCCACATCCAGATATTCAGGAATGTCGCGCTCTGCGCTGTCAGCAGCTTCCAGTACAAGACCCATCTGTTTGGACTTCTCACGAACTTCGACAACGTCGCCTACTTTAACCTGGTAAGAAGCGATATTTACTTTCTTGCCATTGACCGTAACATGGCCATGGTTGACGAATTGGCGTGCTGCAAAAACTGTTGGTACAAATTTCATGCGGTAAACAACCGCGTCTAGCCGGCGTTCCAGAAGACCAATAAGATTTTCGGACGTATCACCTTTCAGGCGAACAGCTTCGGCATAAAGACGACGGAAGCTTTTTTCCGTAATGTTACCGTAATATCCTTTGAGTTTCTGTTTGGCACGAAGATGGATACCGAAGTCAGAAATTTTGCCGCGGCGACCCTGGCCATGTTGGCCCGGTCCATATTCCCTGCGGTTTACAGGACTTTTAGGACGGCCCCAAAGGTTTTCACCCATGCGGCGATCAATTTTGTATTTCGCTTGAATGCGCTTGCTCATAAACTTAATCCAGTTCTATCGATATAGGAAAAAGGCATGCCGACGAGGCTTGCTCAAGCGGCGCACTATACTGATCAATAAAACCTTGTCAATCCTTATGTGGCGCCGGATTGGCCGGCTTGCTCATCGACAAATGACAAGATCTCTTTTGAGACAATATCAGGTGCTTCATGAGTAACCCAATGTGTCACATTTGGCAGCCGGATGATCTGCAGATCCGGCACCAATGCGTTCAATCCATCCAAATTTTCGGGAACCAGGGCATGATCTTTTTCCCCCCACATCACCAACGTCGGTACTTTGACCCCAAAATCATCGGGATTTAACCCAAACCCTTTGCCTTTATTCTCGGCGGTTGCAGGTGTCAAAGGCGAAGCCCGGTAATAATTCAACATGGATTTAAGGGCATTCGGCCGTGTCCAAGCCTCTTGATAGGCGTGCTTGTCGTCTTCGGTCATCTGTCCCGACGCAAGATGCGTCTCAAAAGTCCATTTCAACAACCATTCACAGCCATTCGCCAACATATCGTCTTCTATTCCCTCATTGCGGAAATAGGCCATATATTGGCTTTGCGCGATTTGTGTGTCATTTTTGGATAGAAGTTCTGAAAAGATATATGGATGGGGGCCATTCAGGATGATCAGGCCCTTTATTCTCTTCGGATGCGCAATGGCCATGGCCCAGGCAACGCCGGCCCCCCAATCATGGGCGACGAGGTAGAATTTTTCATATCCTAGTGCTTCAGCCAATCCAAACATATCTGCCATTAAGTAATTGATACGATAGGATTTAATACCATCGGGTTTATCCGACAGGTTATAGCCACGCATGTCAGGTGCGACCGCGTGATAGCTTTCACCGACGACCGGGAGTTGTTTGCGCCAGGTATACCAAAACTCCGGAAATCCATGCAGCATCAGGACAAGATCCTGATGTTCCGTACCACTCTCGGCGTAATGAATATTTATATCGCCGATTTTGACCGTATTATGATTTATTTCCGTCATCTTTCTTATCTTTCAGCTTCATACTCAGGCCTTTAACGCCGCCTTGGAAGGCCCGAACATCGGATTCCATTAATCCCAACCGTTGAAACATTGTGCGCATATTCCGCAATATAACGGGTTTTCGGTTGATAATCGGGTCAAAAAATCCGCGAGCGTCCAATTCACGTTCAATCCTGGCAAACAAATACGATAGCTCTTCCTTGGTTGCCGGCCTTTCTTCATTCAACATTTGATGAGCGGGGGTTTCATCTGCTGTTTGGAACCATTCGTAGCCCACCAATAAAACCGCCTGTGCCAGATTAATCGATGAAAATTCCGGATTCAACGGAACTGAAATCAAGCTGTCCGCCAACGTGACGTCATCGGCCGACAATCCAACACTCTCCTTGCCAAACAATATCCCCGTCGCTTTACCGGATTGAGCCTGTTTTCGAAGATCCGCCGCGGCACCATTTGGTGTCGAAACCTTCTTGATAACATCTCGCTGACGCGCCGTTGTTGCGTAAACATAATGGAGGTCTGCGACGGCATCTGCGGTGGTTTTAAAGATCTTGGTAGTTTCCAATACCCGATCCGCCCGGGACGCCATGGCGACGGCGCGTTCGTTGGGCCAGCCGTCTCTGGGATTGACCAGTCGCAATTCCGTCAACCCAAAATTAAGCATCGCACGCGCGGCCGCGCCTATATTTTCCCCCATTTGGGGTTCGACCAAAATGATGATTGGTTGGTTTATGACAGACACGATTTGACTATTTCAAACTGGCCGGCGCACCGGCTTTATAAAGCTTGTACGTAATACTATCGATCATGGCTGCAAAAGACGCATCGACGATGTTGGGCGAAACCCCAACCGTGAACCAGCGTTTATTTGAGCTATCGGTACTTTCAATCAACACCCGAGTCACAGCCTCGGTCCCGGACGTCAGGATACGGACTTTAAAATCCACCAGACGCAGGTCATCAAGATATTCGGAATATTTCCCCAGGTCCTTGCGAAGAGCCGTATCCAGGGCGTTGACCGGACCGTTTCCTTCACCCACTGAAAGATACCGTTCGCCATCGACCATCACCTTGACGACAGCGTCAGTAACAGAAACCAGTTCGCCCCGCACATTATGGCGACGTTCGACTTGCACCCGGAAACTTTCGACATCAAAATATTTTGGTATCTGACCCATGCGCCGACGGGCCATGAGCTCAAAACTGGCAAGAGCCCCGTCATAGCTAAAGCCTTTGAATTCCCGTTCTTTAACCTCTTCCAGCATCCGGTCGACTTTCGGATCCTTGGGATCCAACTCAAGACCAAATTCCCGAAGCTGCGCGAGAATATTCGATCGGCCTGCTTGATCCGATACTAATAAATGCCGTTTATTCCCGACCAAGTGCGGCTCGATATGCTCATAGGTTCGTGGATCCTTCTCCACCGCCGAAACATGCAGGCCGCCCTTATGCGCAAAGGCGGCATCTCCCACATAGGCTTGATGCAAATTGGGAGAACGATTGAGAATATCGTCAAGAAGCCGGGAAACCAGAGCGACTGATTTAAGGCCTTCTTCCGTGATGCCCGTATCAATCATCGATTTAAACGGCTCTTTCAGAACAAGAGACGGGATCAGGGAGATCATGTTTGCGTTGCCGCAGCGTTCGCCCAATCCATTCAGCGTGCCCTGGACTTGCCGAACACCCGCTTTGACGGCCATCAGAGTGTTGGCAACCGCATTTTCTGTATCATTATGCGTATGAATACCGAGATGGCTGCCGGGGATATGCTCTATAACTTCCGTAACGATCCGCTCAACCTCATCGGGCAACGTTCCGCCGTTGGTATCACAGAGAACCATCCACCGTGCCCCTGCCCCATAGGCAGCCTTCAAACAGGCCAACGCAAATTCTGAGTTGGCTTTGTATCCGTCAAAGAAATGCTCAGCATCATACATGGCTTCGCGGCCCTGACGGACCGCTTCGGCGATACTGTCGGAGATAAGCTCCAAATTTTCTTCAATGGTGATTCCAAGTGCCACGTCTACATGGAAGTCCCAGCTTTTGCCCACAAGGCAAACAGCGGGCGTCTTGGCGTCCAGAATGGCGCTCAGTCCGGGATCATTGGAAACGCTGCGACCTGGTCGGCGGGTCATGCCAAAGGCCGTAAGTGTCGCATTTTTCAGTTCCGGCGGATTATTGAAGAACGCTGTGTCTCCGGGGTTAGCGCCGGGCCAACCGCCTTCAATATAATCAATCCCGAGTTTGTCGAGCGCTTTGGCAATATTGGTTTTATCTTCTACACTGAAATCCACACCTTGGGTTTGCGCGCCGTCGCGCAACGTCGTGTCGAATAGATAAAGTTTTTCTCGTTCCATTACGCCCTCTTCCAACTGGTTCCATCAGGGCCATCTTCCAAGATGACACCCTTGTCCGCCAGTTCCGTGCGAACTGCATCTGCTGTCGCGAAGTCCTTATTGGACTTGGCTTCAATTCGTTTTTCTATCAGATCTTCGATCTCTTGCGCACTAATATCGCCTTCGCTCGCAGATTTAAACCATTCTTCCGGATCTTGAGACAACAAGCCGAGCAATTTACCGCTTTCCAGCAATTGCCCTTTAATTTTCGCCTTTTCCGTATCGTCTGTCGCTTTATTTGCCGCGCCGGCAAGTGTATAAAGGGCCGACAGGGCGAGTGGGGTATTCAAATCGTCATTCAACGCAGAAATGACGTCCGCTGCGGGTTCTTCAATTGTTGCCGTAACGGTTGCCAGGTTTTGAAGGGCCGTATACAGCCGGTCAAGATTGGTTTTGGAGCGTTTGACACCTTCAGAATTCCAATCCAGTGGTTGGCGGTAATGAGCCGAGAGCATATTCAGGCGCAGAGCTTCCCCCGGTGCCTCCTCCAACACATCGCGCACCGTTCTAAAATTGCCAAGGGATTTGGACATCTTGTCCCCCTCGACAGTCAGAAAGCCATTATGCACCCAATAACGGGCAAATTCTGCACCGTCATGGGCGCAACAGCTTTGCGCCACTTCATTTTCATGATGCGGGAAAATCAGATCCCGCCCGCCACCATGGATATCAAAAGTAATTCCCAAGGTGGCCTTTGCCATTGCCGAGCATTCAATATGCCAGCCCGGACGACCCCGTCCCCACGGACTGTCCCAGCCCGGGATATCATCCGCAGATGGTTTCCACAGGACAAAATCAGCCGGATCCTTTTTGTACGGCGCCACTTCAACCCGGGCGCCCGCAATCATGTCGTCCCGATTACGTCCCGATAGCTTGCCATAATCAGGCATGCTGGGCACGTCAAACAATACGTGCCCCTCCGCCTCATACGCATTTCCCTTTTCAATCAGGGTACTGATGATGGCGATCATGCCCGCGATATGTTCAGTCGCCCGGGGTTCAAGATCCGGGGCCTCGGCATTCAGGGCTGCCATATCGGCGTGATAGGCATCGGTGGTCCGCTTCGTCAGATCGTCAATGCTTTCATTGTTGGCTTCCGCCGCCGTAATTATCTTATCCTCGACATCGGTAATATTCCGCACATAAGTGAGGTCATACTTCTCATGACGGAGCAGTCGTGCCAGAACATCGAAAATCACGACCGGACGGGCGTTTCCAATATGCGCCAAATCATAAACCGTCGGTCCGCAGACATACATGCCAACCTTGCCGGGCGTCATGGGAATAAATTCCTGCTTCTTGCGAACCGCCGTATTATAAAGATGCAACGTCACAATAGATCCTTTGTTTCAGCCGCTGGTGCCGGTAAGGCGCGCCAAGACTTGTTCTCGCCCAATCAGCGGAAGCAAACTGTTCATTTCCGGTCCGTGAGGTTTTCCAGTCAGGGCCAACCTCAGCGGCATAAATAGTGATTTCCCTTTGGCGCCGGTTTTCTCTTTCACTGCCGTCGTCCAGGCTTTCCAGCTGTCGACTGTCAAGTCGCCTTCGGGAAGTTCCTTTGAAGCAGCCAGTAGAAATTCTACACCCTCAATTACCGGTGTCATGGGACCCGAGACGATCTGCCACCAGTCCTTGGCTTCGGCCAGGGTCGCCAGATTGCCGCGAATGGCATTCCAGAAGGTCTCGCCCGCGCCGTCAATATCAATGCGGTCTTTTACTTCTTCCCAGCTTGTTTCGTGAAGCAGTTTGGCATTCAAATTGGCAAGTTCCGCTGGATCAAATTTAGCCGCGGCACGACTGAACCGTGAAATATCATAACCACCGACCACGTCTTCCAATGTATGGCGTACTTCCACATTGTCTGATGTTCCAAGGCGCGCCAAAAGACTGTTGACGGTCATCGGCTCAATGCCGCTCTCACGTAATTCACGCAGGCTCTGGCTGCCTTCGCGTTTTGACAAGGGCCCGCCATCAGGGCCCATCAACAACGGTAAATGCGCGAATTCCGGCACCTCTGCCCCAAGGGCTTCGAAAACCTGAATATGAAGCGCCGTATTGCTCACATGATCTTCACCGCGAATAACATGGCTGATTTCAAAATCAATATCGTCGACCACCGACGGCAAATGATATAGCGGGCGGCCATCGGATCGGATTAAAACCGGGTCCGACATACTGGCCCCGTCAACCTCAACCTTGCCGCGCACCAGATCGACCCAGGTAATCATTTCCTGATCCAGTTTAAAGCGCCAATGGGGCTTGCGTCCCTCTGTTTCGAACGCCGCGATCTCGTCTGCGGTTAAGTCCAACGCAGCCCGATCATAGACCGGTGGCATTTTACGTGCCAGCTGACGTTTCCGCTTATAATCCAGCTCGTCACCGGTTTCATAACAGGGATATACACGGCCGGCATCGCGTAAAATCTCAAATGCCTTTGTATAGGCCTCCGAACGATCGGACTGCTTTTTCAGCTCCGACCATTCTAGGCCGAGCCACAACAAATCTTCCTTGATGCCCTCCGCATATTCTTCGGTCGAGCGTTCCTGATCCGTATCGTCCAGGCGCAGCACCATGCCGCCGCCTTGTTTTCGGGCAGAAAGCCAGTTGATCAGGGCTAGCCGGGCGTTGCCCACATGCAAATATCCTGTTGGGCTGGGCGCAAAGCGAAATTTTACAGTCATCTGTTGTCTCTAAATCCATTCGTAATGGGATATCGTCTGTCCCGGCCAAAATTACGGGTTGAAATTTTGACACCGGGTGGCGATTGGCGGCGTTTATATTCGGCAATATACAGCAAATTCTGAATACGGCTAATAGTTGATGCGTCATACCCATCAGCCACAAGTTCGACAAAGGATTTCTCCTCCTCCACCAGGCCGCTCAGAATACCATCCAGTATTTCATAGGGCGGCAGACTGTCTTCATCTTTTTGGTTGTCGCGCAACTCAGCTGTCGGTGGCTTGGAAATAACGTTATGCGGCATCACAGCGCCATCCGGACCTTTGAACAAGGGGGAGTAATGCGTGTTTCGCCATTCAGACAAATCAAAACAGATTGTTTTATAAACATCCTTCAATACGGAATACCCACCGCACATGTCACCGTACAAAGTCGCATATCCAACCGACATTTCGGATTTGTTACCGGTGGTGAGCACCATACTGCCCAGCTTGTTGGATAAGGCCATCAGGGCCATTCCGCGCGCACGCGATTGGATATTCTCTTCGGTAATGTCGGGTTCCTGCCCGTCAAATACGTCTTTCAGCATTACATCAAACGCATCAACAGCCGGTGCAATGGAAATTGTATCCAGACGGGTTCCGAGAAGCCGCGCACATTCCGCCGCGTCATCCAGACTTTCCGACGACGTGTATTTTGACGGCATCATGACGCAATGAACCCGATCAGGACCCAAGGCATCAACAGCCACTGCTGCGCTTAAGGCGCTATCGATACCGCCGGAAAGACCCAGAACAACGCCCGGAAAGCGGTTCTTCTCGACGTAATCCTTCAATCCCAAGACCATCGCCTGATACATGCGTTCAAGTGAGGCCCCCGGATCAATAATTTCCGTAGTCGCACATGACCACTCATCATTTTCATTCCGATGCCAATCTGTGACAACCAAGCCTTCTTTCCAGCTGGCCATTTGCACAGGAAGCGAACGATCCTTGTTTAGGACAAAGGATGCGCCATCAAAAACCAGTTCATCCTGCCCGCCGATCTGATTGACATATATCAACGGTAACTCGGTTTCAGAAACTCTCTCAACGGCATAGTTCAGTCGCTCATCGGATTTATTGTGATCATACGGGCTCCCGTTCGGAACAATGAGGATTTCCGCTCCTGTTTCCTCCAGGCATTCAGCGACTTCAGAAAACCACATATCTTCGCAGATCATTACACCAAGCCGTACCCCCTTAAACGGGATAGGCCCAGGCAAAGGACCGGGTTCGAACACCCGCACTTCGTCAAACACCCCGTAATTGGGTAATTTATTTTTGAACCGACGGGCACTGATCTTCCCCTCTTCCAACAGGCAAACGGCGTTATACAGTTTTCCATCTTCCACCAACGGTGCGGAAATCAACATGGCTGGGCCGCCATCAAGGGTTAGTTCGGCTAGCTCATCGATGGCTGCTTGTGCGGCTCTCTGGAAGGCCGGCTTCAACACCAGATCCTCTGGCGGATAGCCCGATAGAAATAATTCGGGATAGACAACGAGGTCCGCGCCAAGAGATTCGGCCTCTTCGCGGAATTCTTTCGCTAACTGGATGTTCCTGGCGATATTTCCCAAAGTCGGGTTGGCTTGCGCAAGGGCTATTTTTAATTGATCAGTCATGAGGGATTTCTAACCCGACTTTCGCCGCTCAGCAATGATTAGATGGGATAATTGACCGCAAACGACCGAAAAATATCGAAATTAGGGATTAGGGCTCCCCAAAGCCGGTCCGTCATCCATTAATTCCGGAACTTCTTCCTCTTCTTCTGATTGTTCAGATAAAACCTGCTCTTCTTCTTCAGGCTCTTCTTCCCATTCTTCCGTTTCCGGGTTCATGGCCGCAGCCGCAAGACCGGAACGCATGGGCATTGCTACGAAGTCACCCTGATCTTCAAGCGGTGTAGCCGTATTCATTACCATCCGCATTAACGCGAAAACCCCAATGCCCAAATGCCCCGCGGCGATCAAACCAAAGAAGATATATGTTCCCACTGTCGACATTAACTGACCAACGATAATCGGTCCGAATACGGCCCCTATACCGTTCACCAGCATCAAACCACTACTGGCTGCCACCATGTCGGAGGGTTCCAGATAATCGTTGGTATGGGCAATGCACAAAGAATAAAGCGGTATAGAAAAACCGCCAAATAACCCGGCGCCCAGAAGAAAATACAACAACAAATTATTTTCTGCCGCGATCATGGTGAAGATCGCTGCGGCACCGCTAAAGACTGTCGTGACAAAGATAACCTGACGACGGTCAAATCTATCTGAAAGCTTACCAATGGGCCATTGCAACAGGACGCCGGAAAAAACGACGATACTGATAAAGGTCGAAATTTGAGCAATGGAAAGCCCAATTTTTTCTCCGTAAACCGCTGCCATACCGTAAAATGCACCAGCAATTGTTCCCTGCGCCGTCATACCCACAACACCAAGCGGTGAAATTTTATAGAGTTTACGAAGGCTTAGCCGCGTTATCTGCATAAAATTCGGAGCCGGCGCCGCCGTTAAGGCAAGCGGTATCAGCGCGAGAGAAACCAGGACCGAAATTACCACAAACAACGTAAACCCGCCTGGATCCGCAATATTCAGGAAAAGCTGTCCAAGAGCCAGTCCGCCCATCATAATAATCATGTAGACAGACAGCAACTGTCCCCGGGTTTCATTGGTTGCTACGTCGTTGAGCCAGCTTTCGCAAACGATATAAAGCCCCGCGTAGGAGAAGCCGGTAATCAATCGCATAAATCCCCAAACGATGGGGTCAACAAACACCACGTAAAGGAGCGCTGCGGATGAGGCCAGCGATGCCAAGGCCGCGAAGACACGTACATGGCCGACATTGCCCAGAATTTTGGGAGTTATATAGGATCCAAACAGGAACCCGGCATAATAAGCGGACATAATGAAACCAGTGGTCGCCGTTGGAAACCCTTCCAAAGACGCACGGATCCCCACAAGGCTACCTTGCAGGCCGTTTCCTAGCATGAGAAGGCCGATCCCCAACAGGAGTGGCCACGAATTGATAACTGCGGAGTACATGGCCAACTAATCCTGAATTGGTTTCACTCTCGCTCTTATACCCATGGGCACGAGATACTAGCAAAAATCCGACAATTATTATCCAATTATTGCCAGTTATTTTTCTTTTCTGAGGAGGAATTCACGGCCAAGTTTTACGGTCGGCACCTGGTCGTAGGAAATAATATCGGCTGTGGCGTAGGTTTCTGACCAATTTGCTGGTAAAAATGACCCGGTTCCCACCACATCAATGGGGGCATTTATGCTGCCCATCACCCGACATTTTTCGTGGGAAAATCCTGATGATGCAACAATTTTTACCTTATTAAATCCGGCTTTATTCAATTCATCCCGCAAATAATAGATTGCTGCAGCTGAAACACCGGTTCCGACCAGCCATTTCAATTCCTGTTCGGATCGATATTGGCGAATCCCGCGCGGCACATGCCGTTCCAAAACTGCGTAGGAGGTGGCCGGATCCAGGCCTTCAATAAACCGGCCGCCATGGGTATCCATGCGCACGGATATATTTCCGGCTGCCGCAAGTTCCGGAAATTGCCGACAAACCGTAAGTGCATCTGTAATTTCAGCACCATAATAATCAACCAGAACCGTAAAAGGCTCGCCTGGGAAACTTTCGACAAACATCTCTGCTGCCCGCAGAGTGCTACCGGCATAGCCAATCAATGCATGAGGCATTGTTCCCAAGCCTTTGTCTTGATTAAAGAAACTTGCTGTCGAATTATTGGCATTGCCAACAAAACCAATGGCATCATGATCTTTGCGCGCGGCCTCACTGCCAACGGACGCGGCATAAGCCATCATCTCTGCCATTTCGGAGCCCGCGCAATGTCGCGCATCCATGGCCATGAATTGAACTTTGGGAAGATATGAGCACATGGTATAGGCATTGTAAGCGGCCACACAGGCTGAACCCAGCTTTTGTAAATACAGGGTTTCCAAATCAACCAGGTTTTGAAAACTCCCGGTTATATATACAAGCGGTTCTCCCGCGCCGACCCATTCGCCTTCTTCAAAACAAGGTTCAATTTTGAAACTATGTCCTCGAAGTTCGCAAATATTCTCGAGCCAATCGATCATCAGCTTTGGACAAAAGATTATGGGGCGTCTCATAAAAACAGCGTAAGTCACTGTTTTATCGCCAAATTTTCCAACTATTTTTTTGGTTTTATTAAAGTACTGATCTGTATGATCGGCAATCGAATGATCGATTGCCGATCTCTCAGTCGTTGGCTTTTGTTCGTTCATACCGACAGGTTACGAAGCGGCCGCAATGGCGCCCCGATCGCCCCTCTCCTTTTTGATCATTTCCGAGATAAGGAAAGCAAGCTCTAAGGCTTGATTGGCATTCAGACGCGGATCACACGCTGTATGGTAACGATCGCTCAAGCGTTCTTCTGTTACTTCAAAAGCACCGCCAATACATTCCGTAACATCTTGTCCTGTCATCTCGAAATGAACACCGCCAGCGTAGGTTCCTTCACCCTGATGAACATCGAAGAACTGACTGACTTCAGCCATAATCCGATCGACGGGGCGTGTTTTATAGCCCGTCGAGGATTTGATGGTATTGCCATGCATCGGATCACAGGACCAAACAACCGAGCGCCCTTCCTGTTCAACTTTGCGGATCAATGCCGGTAAATGTTTATCCACGTTATCCGCGCCGAAACGGCAGATTACAGTCATCCGTCCCGCTTCGTTTGTTGGATTTAACGCATCAATCAAGCGTATGAGCGTATCTGGATCCTGTGACGGTCCGGCTTTGACACCAATCGGGTTGGACACACCTGAGAGAAACTCAACATGTGCTTCATCCGGATCCCGTGTCCGATCACCGATCCAAAGCATATGAGCGGATGTATCGTAGAAATCACCGGACGTGCTATCAACACGGGTCAGGCTTTGCTCATATGGCAACAGCAGAGCCTCGTGAGACGTATAAAAATCGGTCCGCCCCATTTCCGGTGTATTACCAGATGTCACGCCGCACGCTTCCATAAAGGCCAGAGCGTCATGAATACGATCTGCCATTTCCTGATATCGAGCGCCCTGCTCGCCGCTTGCTACAAACCCCATATTCCAGCTATGGACCTGGTGTAGGTCCGCATAGCCACCCTGCGAGAAAGCCCGCAACAGGTTTAGCGTTGACGCGGCTTGTGAATAGGCTTTCAGCATCCGATCTGGATCTGGAATACGTGCTTCCGGCGTGAAGTCGAAACCGTTGATGATATCGCCCCGGTAACTCGGAAGTTCAACGCCCCCAATGGTTTCCGTGTCTGCAGAACGTGGCTTGGCGAACTGTCCGGCCAACCGACCAACCTTGATCACGGGAACATTTGATCCGAAAGTCAGAACAACGGCCATCTGCAACAGGACTTTAAACGTGTCGCGGATATTGTTTGGATGAAATTCCGCGAAGCTTTCAGCGCAATCTCCGCCCTGAAGAAGAAAACCACGGCCCGCGGCAACATCAGCCAGTTTTGCTTTCAAGCTTCTGGCCTCGCCAGCAAATACCAGCGGCGGAAAGTTTTGCAATTCCCCTTCAACCGCGTGTAGGCGTGCCGCATCCGTATATGTCGGCACCTGCCTGATAGGTTTTTGCCTCCAGCTTTCAGGTGTCCAATTCTTCGACATGTCTCTCATCCTTAATATTCGCTAAACGTTCTAAAAAGTTATTATCTACAACCTTTTCGTATTTTCGCAATCGATAACCCGTGAAATTGGTGTTTACACCCCAAAATATAAGGTTTTTTATCTAAAACAGAGTGTTTTGGCCTTTTTAAGCCGGGACAAATTTCTCACGCATGGTCACAATTTCCTCGGCAAGGCTCGGATGAACCCCGACAGTGCTATCAAATTGTGCCTTTGTCGCACCGCATTTAAGCGCTATCCCTACGGCCTGGATAATCTCCGCTGCATCAGACCCGATAATATGCGCCCCAATCACCAAATCCGTTTTCGTTTCCACAATCAGTTTGACGAAAGCCTGTTCGGAGGCACCGGTTAATGTGTGTTTCATTGGCCGGAATTGAGATTTGTAGATATCGACTTCACCATAACGGGCCCGGGCGTCCGCTTCAGAAAGACCAACCGATCCAACTTGTGGCTGCGAAAACACCGCTGAGGGAACATTATCATGATCCGCAGCACTGGGACGGCCACCGAAAACCGTTTCCGCAAAAGCCATTCCTTCGTGGATGGCCACAGGCGTCAGCGCGATCCGATCGGTTACGTCACCAACAGAGTAGATGTTCTCAATATTCGTCTGAGACCCCGGCGTAACTTTAACCGCGCCATTGGCTTTCAATTCAACGCCAACATTCTCAAGCCCGATGTTCTCCGTATTCGGTTTGCGCCCCGTCGCATACATAATGGCATCTGTTTCCAGAATATCCCCATCTTCCAACGTTACCTTCAAACCAGAAGAAGTCTTCTCGATGGACGCCGGATTTGCATGCGTGCGTAAATCGATACCTTTCTTCTGTATTTCCCCGGCGAGCACATTTTGAACATCGTGATCAAACCCGCGTAAAATCCGCTCTCCGCGATAGAGCTGGATAACATCGGAGCCCAGGCCATTAAAGATACCGGCGAATTCAACAGCGATATACCCACCGCCAACAACAATCACACGCTTGGGCAGTTCGTCCAGGTGAAAGGCTTCATTCGAAGAAATGGCATGCTCTATTCCTGGTACATTCGGCATCACCGGTGTACCGCCAGTGGCAATAAGAATGTATTTTGCCGTCACTTTTTTATCGCCGACCTGTACCGTATTCTTGTCAATTAACGTGGCGCGATCTTGAAACAACTCGACATTATTATTGGCGAGGATATTGTGATAGATACCGTTTAATCGGTCGATCTCACGGTCCTTATTTTCAATAAGTTTGGTCCAGGAATGGGTCGCTTTGGGAACGGTCCAGCCATAGGCCTCTGCATCTTCAAAATCTTCAGAGTAATGGCTCGCGTAAACTAAAAGCTTTTTCGGGACACAGCCCCGAATAACACAGGTACCACCTACGCGGAATTCTTCCGCAATGGCGACTTTCGCGCCTAGACTTGAAGAAATTCTGGATGCGCGAACACCACCGGAGCCAGCTCCGATGACGAACAAATCGTAATCAAATTCCACGTTACTTTTCCTATGCTAGACACCAAAACTGGTGCCAGGTTATGCGACCCCTGACAAATGCTTCGTTAGCTGTTAATGCCGCCAATGCACATGTATTTGATTTCTAGATAGTCATCGATCCCGTATTTTGAACCCTCACGACCAATTCCCGATTGTTTGACGCCGCCAAAAGGCGCAACTTCCGTGGAAATAATACCTGTATTGATGCCGACGATGCCATATTCCAATGCTTCGCTCACCCGCCATATTCTGCCGATATCACGTGCACAGAGATAGGCAGCAAGTCCGAATTCCGTATCATTCGCCATGGCAATCACTTCTTGTTCATCGTCGAATTTAAAAAGTGCCGCCATGGGGCCGAATGTTTCTTCACGCGCCACCGTCATCTCCTGCGTAACACCTGTCAGGATCGTTGGTTCAAAGAAAGTCTGACCAAGAGAATGCCGGCTACCACCCAAAGCTATTTTTGCCCCTTTGGAGACTGCGTCCTCGATATGGCGTTCCACTTTTTGGACGGCCGCTTCAACAATAAGCGGACCTTGCAGCACACCGTCATCAAGACCATTGCCAACTTTCAGGTTTTTCACTTGCTCCGAAAATTTTTCGAGAAACGCATCATGGATACCTGACTGAATATACATTCGGTTCGCACAAACGCAGGTTTGACCGGAATTTCTATATTTAGAGGCAATCGCTGCCTCGACGGCTTCATCAAGATTTGCATCATCAAACACAATAAACGGAGCATTACCGCCTAGTTCCATAGATGTTTTCTTTACAGTTCCCGCACATTGTTCCATCAACAGTTTGCCAACCGCGGTAGAGCCCGTGAAGGTCAGTTTCTGAACGATCGGATTGGATGTCATCTCCGTACCAATCGCCGGTGCATCTCCGGTTACGATACCAAGAATACCAGCCGGGATCCCTGCCCGTTCTGCAATAACAGCCATTGCAAATGCGGAATATGGTGTCAATTCTGCGGGCTTAATAACCATGGGACATCCTGCCGCCAGTGCCGGTGCCGCTTTTCGAGTTATCATTGCGATCGGAAAATTCCACGGTGTGATCGCAACTGTGACCCCGATAGGCTGCTTAATCACAACAATACGCTTATCGTTCTGATGCTCTGGGATAGTGTCACCGTAAATTCGTTTGCCTTCTTCCGCAAACCATTCAATAAAGGATGCAGCATATGCGACTTCTCCGCGGGCCTCCGCAAGCGGTTTACCCATCTCAATTGTCATGATACGAGCTAGATCCTCGGTATTTTCGAGCATCAAATCATGCCATTTTCGCAAAATATTGGCGCGTTCCTTCGCGGTTTTCCCGGCCCAGGATGGCATGGCTGCGCTGGCAGCTTCTATGGCCCGTCGAGTTTCCGCCGCGCCCATTAAGGGAGTAGTACCAACTACTTCGCCTGTTGCCGGATTTTTCACCTCTAGTGTTTCACCGCTATCCGCATCACACCAGACACCACCAATAAGGCCTTGCATCCGCAATAAATCCGGATCGTTCAAATTCAGTGGATTATCATTCTTTTCCAACATTTTCCATTTTCCTTGGCCTGTTAACAGCGCCCTGTTAAGTCGTTGCTACATAAAATTTGATCGCAGAGTCTATGACATATCCCTGACCGGTTCAATCTTCGTTCTTCATGCTGTGGTACAAATATTTTACATAAAAAATACAAAGACTGTTGAATTCGGAAATGAGGGGCCGTAATCTTCCATGAAACACGCTCTTTCTATGAGTTCCGTAGAGTAACAATGCTGTTTTAGGGAGAATTAAGTGTCAAGTGGATCCAAAAAAGTAATCTATGCGGCACTGATCGGAAACGGCCTTATCGCGATTTGTAAATTTTCGGCTGCCGCTTTTACGGGCAGTTCGGCCATGTTGAGTGAAGGTGTTCATTCCCTTGTCGATACAGGCAATCAAGTGCTCATGTTGCATGGGTTGCGTAAAGCCAATCGAAAAGCCGACAGTAAACATCCCTTCGGATATGGCATGGAATTGTATTTTTGGGCTTTCGTCGTCGCCATTTTGATTTTCGCCCTGGGATCCGGCATCTCTTTATATGAGGGTATTAAACATATCCGGCATCCGGAACCGATTTCTGACCCGACATTGAACTATGTTGTTTTAGGGCTTAGCATGTTGTTTGAAGGCTGGGCTTGGTCGGTCGCATATAAAGAATTTCAAGAAACCAAAACTGAAAAAAGCCTCTGGCGATCCATAATTCGGAGCAAAGACCCTACTATTTTTACAGTTCTTTTGGAAGATACGGCGGCAATGCTGGGCCTAGTGGCGGCTTTCGTTGGAATTTTTCTGGCGCAAATGCTTGAGATACCGGAACTTGACGGCGCAGCGTCTGTTATTATCTCCATCATATTAGGAACTGTCGCAGTCGTTCTCGCTTTTGAATGCAAAGGATTGCTCATTGGCGAGAGCGCGAGTGATGATGTCATTGACGGTATTTACGCAATCGTTGCCGAAGATCCCAGAATCACCGGGGTGAATGAACTTCTGACCATGCATATGGGCCCCCGAGATATTCTCGTGAATGTTAGCCTTGATTTTAATGACGACTTACAAGCGGATGAAGTTGAAAGCGCGATTTCCGCCTTTGAAACACGTATTAAGGGCGGATTTCCAGAAGTAAAACGAGTTTTTATTGAAGCTCAGAGCTTTATAGGGCATCGTAAATCTATAAAAATAGAAAATTAGGATAAACCTTTGAAAATAGGCGAATTTGAACTCGAGAAGAGATCTGATAATTTTAAAAAGATATCTCGCAATGTCGTGCATTCAGCCGATGAATTTTTGTCGGATAACGTCAGAACCCTTTATACTTGGTGGGCGAAATTTCACCCCGACATGCCAAAAAGAAGTAATTTTGATATTGCCGAACATTGGAAAATTGCACCTAATATCCATATCTTGCAGGTTATAAAACCGGGTCATTACCTCTATCGTCTGAACGGTGAAAAAGTAGTGGATATTGTTGGGGTATCGCGAAGAGGTGATACAATTACTGTTGAGAATCCTCTCCCAGAAGATCGGCTCTTTGCCTCCTATCTCGACGAAATTGTTACGGACGCGAAACCTAAGCGATGTGTCGGCACCTTGGGCCTTTTCAACAAGACCTATTCGCAGTTCGAATCTGTAGATTGTCCCGTTAAAAATGAAGACGGGGTCATAGAATTTATTATAGGTGCCATTTCCACTTTGGAAAACTGCGATACAACAACCGCATAAAATATTGATTGATGAAGCTAAAAGGTCCTTGATTTCGTCATAATAAGGTTTCAGAATAAACCCTCGGGCAAAAATGCCCTGTTCGCTTTATAAACTAGATCCGGTCGCCCAAGATCCATGAGAAGGGAAATTTAAGTGTAGTTGCAAGTCAGTTAGTATCGCTTTTTTAGTAAGCAGCTAGATCGGTCGGATAAGACAGGAGTTAAAATGATACTTTTACCTCAAATGTTGACGCGCCTGATCAAACAAGGAACCCTGACTGTAATTGATTGTGAAAACCGGGTGAGAGTCTATAAGGGCGAACCTGGACCGACAGTTACGATGAAACTACATAATCATTCCGTCGCCCGTAAACTTGCCATATATCCAAAACTTTATCTTGGAGAAGCTTATATGGATGGTTCCTTGACCGTCCAGGATGGTGATATATACGATTTGCTAGATTTATTTTCCCGAAATACCGGATGGGGTATAAAGCATCCATTGGCGAGTATCGGGGATTTTATTTATAAGCTGATCTGGCTATTTATCCGATATAATCCCAAAGGGCGATCCGTGCAGAATGTCGCTCACCATTACGACCTTTCCGATGAGTTTTACGACTTGTTTCTGGATGAGAACAGACAGTATTCCTGCGCTTACTTTAAGGACGCAGATGACAGTCTAGAACAAGCCCAACTTCAGAAAATGGCTCATATCGAGGCAAAGCTTGCATTGGGTGATGGACAAAAAATTCTTGATATTGGCTGCGGATGGGGTGGCATGGCGCGTTTTTTAGCCGATCGCAACGATGTGACAGTTAAAGGTATTACGCTTTCTAAAAACCAGCTCTCTTACGCTCGAACAAAGGCAAACGAAGTTGGTTTATCCGATAAAGTCGACTATATTATGAAAGATTATCGAGATCTAACCGAAACATTCGATCGAATAGTCTCGGTTGGTATGTTCGAACATGTGGGTACGCCCCACTACCGACATTTTTTCAAAAAAGTGAAATCAACTCTTACAGACGATGGGGTTGCATTATTGCATACTATCGGGACGGCCGATCGCCCGACAGCCACTAATCCTTGGATTCAGAAATATATCTTCCCGGGCGGTTATATTCCCCCATTGTCTGAAATTACACCGGAAATTGAAAAGGCCGGGTTATATGTGACCGATATCGAAATTCTACGCGTTCATTACGCTGATACATTACGAGCCTGGCGCCAACGTTTCATGGATAAAAAGAATGTTGTGCTGGAAATCTATGACGAACAATTTAGTCGCATGTGGGAGTTCTATCTCGCAGCCAGCGAAGTCGCATTTCGCCACAATGGACTGGTTGTTTTCCAAATTCAGATGGCAAAGCAACTGGATACTTTGCCTCTAACTCGTGATTATATTTCCAAAACCGAAAAAGAACACCCTTTTGATACACAAATAGCCGCGGAATAAGAGACCGTGAATTACTCCACCGTTACTGATTTCGCCAAATTTCTGGGCTGATCGACGTCAGTTCCTTTAAGGACGGCCACATAATAAGCCAAGAGCTGTACCGGAAGGGCGTAGAGAATAGGCGCCACAAAGGGATCAACAGTGGGTAATTCAATAGATCCTACTGCGTGCTCCCCCAATTTCTTAATACCCGCTGCATCAGACAAGAAAATAACACGCGCCTTGCGGGCCATTACTTCCTGCATGTTGGAGGCTGTTTTCTCAAAATATTGATCTGAAGGTGCGACGACAATCACGGGCACGGTATCATCAATCAATGCAATCGGGCCGTGTTTTAACTCACCGGCCGCATAACCTTCCGCATGAATATAAGACAGCTCTTTGAGCTTTAAAGCACCTTCCATTGCGACTGGGTAGCCAGTTCCGCGACCAATATAGAGGATATCATTGGCTTCAAAAATTTTCTCGGCCAGGTTCTTGATATTGACATGACTTTCGAGGATTTCCGCGGCGCGCGCCGGCACTTCAGAAATTGCAGCGCACAAACGCGCTTCTTCATCATGGTCGATGACGCCCCGCTTAACCCCTGCATCGATGGCGATACAGGCCAGAGTCACAAGTTGACAGGTAAATGCCTTGGTTGACGCCACTCCAATTTCAGGTCCCGCCTGAGTATGAAACACAAAATCCGACTCACGGCCCATAGAGCTTTCTTCAACATTAATGATGGAGCCAATATGCTGGCCTTTTTCCTTGGCATACTTAAGAGCCGCCAGCGTATCGGCCGTTTCACCGGATTGAGAGATAAACATTGCCAAGCCGCCGTCACGAAGCGGCATATTGCGATATCGAAATTCTGAAGCGATGTCGACTTCAACGGACAGATCCGCAACCTGTTCAAACCAGTATTTTGCGATCATCGCTGCATAAAACGAAGTTCCACAGGCGACAATTGTGATTTTCGGTAGATCGTTCCAGTCAAAGGGAAGATCGGGAAGTGTAATTGTCTGGTTGCTCGGATTGAAGAAACTGTTCAGGGTTTCGCCGATCACCGCTGGCTGTTCAACAATTTCCTTCATCATGAAATGCCGGTGATTGCCTTTACCGATCATGGCGCCGGAAAGCTGTGTTTGTTTTATTTCCCGTGCCACTTCCAGATTATTCTTATCATAGAACACCGCGCCGTCACGCGTCAGGACAACCCAGTCGTCTTCCTCAAGATAGGAGATGCTGCTAGTCAAGGGGGCAAGTGCCAATGCGTCGGATCCAAGGAACATCTCGCCTTTACCCCAACCCACGGCCAACGGCGCACCACGGCGCGCGCCGATCATCAAGTCATCATGCTTCTTAAAGATTACAGCGATGGAAAATGCGCCTTGCAGACGTTGTAAGGATTGCGCCATGGCGTCTTTTGGGGATAATCCCTCATCCAGATAACTACTGATCAGCTGCGCCGCAATTTCTGTGTCAGTTTCAGATTCAAATACATACCCTTTGTCGCTCAGCTCTTCCGCCAGTTCCCGATAATTTTCAATAATACCATTATGTACCAAGGCGATTTGCGTGGTCATGTGAGGATGAGCGTTGATTTCATTGGGTACGCCATGGGTGGCCCAACGAGTATGGCCAATGCCTGCGAGACCAGATAAACTATTTCCCTCCAGAACCGCTTCCAGATTAACAAGCTTGCCTTCCGCACGGCGACGATCTATGCCCTCTGGCGTCAACGTTGCAATGCCGGCGCTGTCATATCCCCGATATTCAAGGCGCTTCAGTCCATCGACCAAAGACGGCACAACATCCTGTTTACCGAGGACTCCAATTATCCCACACATCGTCTGTCTAATCCTTAAAAAACCAATTTGAACAGTATGATAGTCTTATTTCGTGATTTTTTTCTTAAGAGAACGAAAGCGTTCCGCCCATCCAGGCTTTTGTTTCTCTTCACTGCGCTCAACAACCAAGGCATTCGGCTCGACGTTCCGCGTAATTGTACTGCCGGCACCAACAATTGCGCCTTCACCAACAGTTACAGGCGCGACCAACGCGGTATTTGATCCAATAAACGAGCCCGCTCCGATTTTGGTGACGAACTTATCAAAACCATCATAGTTACACGTAATAGTTCCGGCGCCGATGTTGGCGTCGGACCCGACTTCAGCATCGCCGATATAGGACAGATGACTGATTTTCGCGCCCGTATCAATCTCGGCTTTTTTGATCTCAACGAAATTACCGACTCTTACGTCGCTGGCCAGATTTGCACCGGGGCGCAGCCGCGCGAACGGACCAATTTGCGCTCGGTCGCCAATGGTTGTGCCTTCCAGATGGCTATGAGCCTTGATCCGAACATTGTCGCCAATGACCACCTTCGGACCAATGAACACATTAGGCTCAATCACCACGTCTTTGCCAATTTGTGTATCGTGGCTAAGCCAGACAGTCGCCGGGTCAATCAAAGTCGCCCCATCATACATCGCTTGTTGCCGCCATTGTGATTGAAGAACTTGCTCGGCCTCGGCCAACTGCACCCGGTTGTTGATCCCCAACAATTCCAGCTCATCGCCGATCACATAAGTACATGTCAGGCCTTGGGCGTTGGCAATTTCGACCACATCCGTCAGATAGAATTCAGCTTTTGAGTTATTGTCGGTAATGGCGCCGACCAGGGAGGCCAGTTTCGCCCCATCAAACACCATTACGCCAGAGTTGCAGATGCCGATCGCGCGGGTTTCCGCATCCGCATCGGCATATTCCACAATCGCGTCCAATCCCCCGGATGCATTGGTCACCAGCCGGCCATATTCCGCGGCATCCACGGGCTCAAATCCGAGAACTGCAACGGCGGCGGCGCGCTCCCGGCGCGTTTTCACCATGGAGGTTAATGTTTCAAGCTTTATCAAGGGACAATCGCCAAACAGCACGAGGACATCGCCGCTAAATCCATCCAAAGCCTTGAGGGACGACAGAACCGCATGCCCTGTGCCTTTTGCGTCCGTCTGAATTGCGATGGTTGCCGGTGCCACCTGTTTCTGCACGGCATCCATATTCGGCGCCGTCACCACGACTACCCGTTCTGTTCCCAGTTGATTTACCGTATCGAGCAAATGGGACACCATCGGGCGGCCACCAATTTCATGCAGGACCTTGGATTTTGAAGACCTCATCCGGGTACCGGCCCCGGCAGCAAGAACTACAGCAGCAATAGCAGACATTCATTCACTCATATCGATGTATTTTAAGACGTTAGACTTTACAATTCGGGTGCACTCTTGCACAAGAAAGAACAGAAGCATAATCAAACAATGTTACCGGATTTTTCACCCATGCAGGATTTATACGTTCTTTTTGACCTCGACGGAACCCTCGTCGATTCCGCACCTGACCTGCACGGGGCGCTTAATCACTCCCTCGCCCGTGCCGGCAGGATTCACATCGATTTAGCACATGTCCGCAATATGGTTGGTCAGGGTGCACGGGTGCTATTGGAAAGAGGTCTGACGGCCAGTGGCGGCCTGCCCTCTGCCGACATATTCGAAGAACTTGTGAAAGAATTCTTTGATTATTACGAAGAGCATCTCATCGATCACAGCGTCCCGTATGAAGGCGTTATAGCTTCGTTGGAGGCGTTTGAGAAGGCTGGCGCGACCATGGCCGTCTGTACCAATAAACCCATGCGCTTCGCTGTCCCGCTGTTAGAGCAAATGGGATTGTCGAAATTCTTTACGGCAACCACTGGCGGCGACAGCTTCGCTGTACGTAAACCAGATGCCGGCCATATTACGGGGA